>JBCDEN010000444.1:0-4250 GCA_039179715.1 Pseudomonadota bacterium | reverse complement strand
CCATAAGCCGTGTGAGCGGACGCAACACCGTAGTCGATGTCGGCACGCAGCGTGTGAAGCGGCACACGGCCTTCACGGTACCATTCGATACGTGCGATTTCCGCACCGCCGAGACGTCCACCGCAGTTGATCCGGATGCCCTGTGCACCGAGGCGCATGGCGGACTGAACAGCCCGTTTCATGGCACGACGGAATGCAACACGGCGTTCCAACTGCTGAGCGATAGAAGCGGCAACCAGGGTCGCATCGATTTCCGGCTTGCGTACTTCAACGATGTTGAGGTGCACTTCCGAATTGGTGATGTCGGCAATTTTCTTGCGCAGCCGCTCGATATCCGCACCCTTCTTGCCGATCACCACACCCGGACGGCCGGAATGGATGGAAACGCGGCATTTCTTGTGCGGGCGCTCGATGACGACCTTGGAAACGGCTGCCTGCTTGAGTTCCTTCAGGAGGTACTCGCGGATGCGGAAATCTTCGTGAAGAAGATCACCGTATTCGTTCTTGTTCGCATACCAGCGGGAATCCCATGTGCGGTTGATCCCGAGGCGCATGCCGATCGGATTTACTTTATGTCCCATCAGGCGGTCTCCTCAACTTCGCGCACGACGATGGTCAGGTTCGAGAAGGGTTTCTCGATCCGGCCGACCCGGCCGCGGGCGCGGGCCTGGAACCGCTTGATGACAAAAGCCTTGCCAACATGGGCTTCGGCAACCACCAGGTTGTCGATGTCCAGGTCATGATTGTTTTCCGCATTCGCCACGGCGGACATCAAGGTTTTCTTGACATCCTGAGCGATGCGCTTGCGGGAGAACGTCAGGTCCGCAATCGCGGAGCCGACTTTCTTGCCGCGGATCGCAGCCGCAACGAGGTTCAGCTTGCGCGGGGATACGCGCAGCATCCGGGTCATTGCCCTCGCCTCGTTGTCAGCGAGCGTCCGCTCACGCTTCGGCTTACCCATCGTTACTTCCTCTTCGCCTTCTTGTCGGCGCCATGTCCGTAATAGGTCCGGGTCGGCGAGAACTCGCCGAACTTGTGACCAATCATCTCTTCAGACACCAGCACGGGAACGTGCTTCTGTCCGTTGTAGACGCCGAAAGTCAAACCGACGAACTGCGGCAGGATCGTTGAGCGGCGGCTCCAGGTCTTGATGACCTCGTTCCGGCCGGACTCACGGACCTTGTCCGCTTTCTTCAGCAGATACCCGTCGACAAACGGACCTTTCCAGATCGAACGTGCCACGATCCTTGCCCTTTACTTCTTACGCGCGTGGCGGCTGCGGACGATATACTTATCGGTCTGCTTGTTGCGCCGCGTGCGCTTGCCTTTGGTCGGTTTACCCCAGGGGGTAACCGGATGACGTCCGCCGGAAGTCCGGCCTTCACCACCACCGTGCGGGTGGTCGATCGGGTTCATGGCAACACCGCGCGTATGCGGGCGAATACCAAGCCAGCGGGAACGGCCTGCCTTGCCGAGGTTGATGTTGCCGTGGTCCGGATTGGACACGGCGCCAATGGAAGCCATGCAGGTTCCGAGAACGCGGCGCTGCTCGCCAGACATCAGGCGCAGCGTCGTGTAGCCCTGGTCACGGCCCACGATCTGAACGAAAGCACCGGCAGAGCGAGCGATCTGGGCGCCTTTGCCCGGCTTCAGCTCGATATTGTGCACGATCGTTCCAACGGGAATGCTGGCCAGCGGCGCGGCATTGCCCGGTTTGACATCGACATTGTTGCCGGCGACGACTGTATCGCCAGCGGCCAGGCGCTGAGGCGCCAGGATGTAGCTCAACTCGCCGTCTTCATAGCGAATGAGAGCAATGAATGCGGTCCGGTTCGGATCGTATTCAAGCCGTTCGACCGTTGCCGGAACGTCCCATTTGCGCCGCTTGAAGTCGACAAGACGGTAGGACCGCTTGTGACCGCCGCCGCGGTTCGGGGACGTCAGACGACCGGTGTTGTTGCGGCCACCCTTCTTGGACAGGCCTTCGGTCAGGGTCTTGACCGGCTTGCCCTTGTGGAGACCGGAGCGGTCAACCTGAACAAGCTGACGCCGTCCCGGGGACGTTGGATTGAATGTCTTAAGTGCCATTTTTCTTACGTCCCCGCCTTAGAGCCCGGTGGTCACGTCGATGCCGTGACCTTCCTGCAGCGTAACGACGGCCTTCTTGAAGTCAGACTGGCGGCCAAGACGTCCGCGGAAGCGTTTCACCTTGCCCTTGCGGACCAGGGTGTTCACAGCCGTGACCTTGACGCCGAACAGTGCCTCGACAGCAGCCTTTATTTCAGGCTTCGTTGCGTCATTGGCGACTTTGAAGACAACCTTGTTCTCTTCCGATGCCATCGTCGACTTTTCGGTGATTACCGGGCCGACGATCTTGTCGTAGTGAGGAAGTTTGCTCATTTGAAGCGCTCCTCAAGTGCGGACACCGCAGCCTTGGTCAACACCAGGGTGTTGGCCCGCAGGATGTCGTAGACATTGATGCCCTGGATCGGCAGCACATCCACGTGCGGGATGTTGCGCGAAGCCAGCGCGAAGTTGTTGTCGACGTCAGCGCCGTCGATCACCAGGGCACTGGTAAGGCCGAGCTTGTTAAGCTGTTCCTTGAGCGCCTTGGTTTTTGCTTCGGCAGCCTTTGCATCTTCAACGACAACGATGCTGTCTGCCTTCGCCTTTGCGGACAGGGCATGCTTCAGGCCGAGGGCGCGAACCTTCTTGGGCAGGTCATGGCCGTGGTCGCGAACGACCGGGCCGAATGCCTTGCCACCGCCGCGGAACTGCGGAGCCTTCTTGTTGCCGTGACGCGCGCCGCCCGAACCTTTCTGGCGGACGAACTTCTTCGTCGAGCCGGAAATTTCCGAACGCTTCAGCGTCTTGTGCGTGCCCGCCTGGCGCTTGGCCAGCTGCCAGCGCACCACGCGGTGGATCAAATCGGTGCGCGGCTCGAGACCGAAGATCTCGTCAGACACCGTGATCGAACCGGCCGCCCCGCCTTGGAGGGTCTTGACCTGGAGTTCCATCACTCGCTCTCCTTCCCGGCAGCCTCAGCCGCATCGGACGCCTTGAAAGCACCCGGTACCGGAACGTTTTCCGGCAGCGCCTTTTTGATCGCGTCGCGGACCAGGATCCAGCCGCCTTTGGCGCCCGGAACGGAACCCTCGACCATGATCAGGCCACGCTCAACATCAGTGCGCACAACCTTCAGGTTCTGCGTGGTCACGCGGGCATCGCCCATGTGACCGGCCATTTTCTTGCCCTTGAACACGCGGCCCGGATCCTGACACTGACCCGTGGAACCGTGTGAGCGGTGCGAGATTGAGTTACCGTGGGATGCACGGCCACCACCGAAGTTGTGACGCTTCATCGCACCGGCAAAACCTTTACCGACCGACGTACCGGTCACGTCCACGAACTGGCCCTCGACATAATGGTCGGCGGTCATTTCAGAGCCGACATCGATCATGTTGTCCGCGGTAACGCGGAACTCGGCCACGGTCCGCTTCGGCTCGACCTTTGCAACAGCAAAGTGACCGCGCAGTGCCTTCGGCGTATTCTTTACTTTACGGATACCCGCACCGAGCTGCAGCGCAGTGTATCCATTCTTTTCGTCAGTCCGGTGGGCAACCACCTGGCAATTTTCCAGCCGCAAAACAGTGACCGGAACATGCTCGCCTGCATCGTTGTAGATGCGGGTCATGCCCACTTTCTGAGCGATCACTCCAGAACGCATGGATGTGTCCCCTTCCGCCCGGCTTACAGCTTGATCTCGACGTCGACACCAGCGGCCAGGTCGAGCTTCATGAGCGCGTCAACCGTCTGGGGCGTCGGATCAACGATGTCGAGAAGACGCTTGTGCGTACGCATCTCGAACTGATCGCGGCTTTTCTTATCGATATGCGGTCCGCGAAGCACGGTGTACTTCTCGATCCGCGTCGGCAGCGGCACGGGACCCCGTACCTGAGCACCGGTCCGCTTGGCCGTATTGACGATCTCCTTCGTGGAGGCGTCGAGAATACGGTGGTCAAACGCCTTGAGGCGGATCCGGATATTCTGACCGTTCATTGTTGTTGTTCCCAATAAGACTGCGGGCCTGCCCGCGTTGCATTTTGTTTCACCGGCAGGCCCGGCTGTCGATTATTCGATGATGGATGCGACGACGCCGGCGCCGACGGTACGGCCGCCTTCGCGGATCGCGAAGCGCAGGCCTTCTTCCATGGCGATCGGCACGATCAGCTCAACGTCAACCGAAACGT
>JBCDEN010000581.1:0-3218 GCA_039179715.1 Pseudomonadota bacterium | reverse complement strand
GGCAAGAACCGGGTTTTTGAAGTTCGAGTCCGCGGCCGGCACGCTGCCTCCAGGAACCCATGTCTGATGCGATGTCGGCCACTCGGTTTCGAAAAAGTCCTTCAGCCCAGCAATCGTCGCACTCACCCTCGGCAAGAGGGGGTGCCCGTGGCGGGCGTAATGAATGGCCGGTTCCAGCACGGTTCTGAGCGGAAGGGTGCCATGATCGCGCAGGAGCAGCATCCAGCCGTCGAATGCTCCGGGGATCACCGTGGCAAGGAGGCCGTTCCCCGGAATGAGATCGATGTTCTCGGACCTGTAGTGATCGATCGTGGCAGCCGCAGGAGCCGGCCCCTGCGCGCACAGCACCTTGGTTTCGTTCTGGCTTGCATTGTGCAGGAGGACGGGCAGGTCGCCACCGGGTCCGTTGAGGTGGGGTTCGACCACCTGAAGCACCAGGCCCGTTGCGACGGCTGCGTCAAAGGCGTTGCCGCCGAGTTCCAGCATGCGCATGCCCACGGCTGTGGCAATCCAGTGTGTCGACGTAACGACACCAAAGGTGCCTTTGATCTCGGGTCTGGTTGTAAAAGCTGTCATTTGGGAATCCGGGTTTGAGCGTTTCCTGAGTGTTTTTATGTTTCGCGGGGATCGAGCGCATCGCGCAGCCCGTCGCCGAGAAGATTGAAGCCAAGAACGACCAGAAAGATCGCGATGCCTGGCCACATCGCCATCCAGGGGGCCTGGGTCATGAAGTTTTTGGCGACGTTCAGCATTGACCCCCAACTGGGTGCAGGGGGTTGCTGGCCGAGGCCGAGAAAGGAGAGGCTCGCTTCAGCAATGATGGCCGTCGCGATGGTCAGGGTCGCCTGCACAAGTATCGGTGCGAACACATTCGGCAGAATGTACCGCGCCAGCAGGATCGGGGTGGACAGACCGATGGCGTGCGCGCCTTCGACATAGTCTTCCGTCCTGACCGCGAGAACCTCACCTCGGGTCAGGCGGACAAAGATCGGCATTGCCGACAGGCCAATCGCGATCATCGCGTTGGTCAGGCTCGGTCCGAGAAAGGCGGCGAGGGCGATTGCCAAAATAAGGAACGGCGTTGCCAGGAGGGCGTCGGTTGCCCGTGATATGATCTGATCGATCCAGCCGCCGAAATATCCGGCTATCAGGCCGAAGGGCACACCGACCGATACGGCGATCAGAACGGACACCACGCCGGCCAGAAGCGATGCCTGCGCCCCCCAGATCATCCTGGAGAGGATGTCGCGGCCGAGTTCATCTGTCCCGAGCCAGTGAGCGGCAGACGGGCCCTTGCGAATGGCGCCCCAGTCGGTCGCGGTCGGGTCGGCGATCGGCAAAAGCGGCGCAAGGGCGGCAATGGAGACAAAGAACACGACCAGCAGGAAACCGACAAAGGCACTCTTGTTCGCCTTGAGTTTTTTCCAGGCCCGGCTCCCGGCTCGCGGCTGCTCGTGCGAAACGGCAGCAGGTAGATCGGCAGCGGCGGTCACAGCGCGGTCCTCATGCGTGGATTGAGCAGGAAGTAAAGAACGTCGGCGACAAGGTTCATGAGAATGAAGCCCACAGCCGTGCACATGACCACACCCTGCACGACGGCATAGTCCCGCGTGAAAACCGCATCGACTATCAGTTTGCCAAAACCGGGAATGGTGAAGATCTGTTCGGTCAGGACTGCCCCGGCAAGAAGCTCGCCGAACAGCAGTGCGCTCAAGGTGACGATCGGCAGCAGTGCATTTCGAAATGCGTGTTTCAGCACGACAACCTGTTCCTGCAAGCCCTTGGCTCTTGCAGTGCGGACATAATCCGTCCGCAGGACGCCAAGCATGGCTGAGCGGGTGTGGCGCATCAAGGTGGCAGCAAGCGCGGTTCCGAGCACGAAAGCGGGCATGATCATCGTTTCAAGGGAGCGGACAGGATCGACGAACGGGGATTCATAGCCGGATGCCGGCAACCAGCCGAGATGGACCGAAACAAGCATGATAAGCATGATCCCCAGCCAGAAATTCGGGATCGACAGACCGGACAGCGCAATGATGTTCGCCGTGTAGTCGACGGCGGTTCCTTTTCTGACTGCGGAGAGAATTCCGGCCGGTATGCCGATGATCATCGCGATGACCATCGCCATGACAGCGAGTTGGATTGTTACGGGCAGTTTTTCGCCGATAAGTTCCAGAACAGGCTGGTTGGTTCGCAGCGATATGCCGAAATCGCCCCGCAACATGCCGCTGATCCAGTAAAAATACTGCGTCAGGATCGGTTCGTTGAGGTGGTATTTCTCCCGGATGAACGCCAGCGTTTCCGGGTCGCGTTCTTCGCCTGCCAGGATCAGCGCCGGATCTCCGGGCAACAGTTTCTGCAGGAAGAAGACGAACACCGAGACCAGAAAAACGGTCGGAATGGCAATCGCCAGACGTCTTGCGATGAAAGACAGCATCTTTGGGTTCCACCGGTGGCCGGAACCCGGCTCATAGACCGGGTTCCTCAGCTTCCTGGACTTACTTGAACTTCACGTTCTCAAGACGGATCATGCCGTCCGGATAGGGTGTGAAGCCGTCGAGATTGTCCGAAAGGGCCCAGATCCAGGTCACGTGGTAAAGATAGATCAGCGGCATGTCCGCGTTCAGGATGTCGCGCGCCGCATCGTATTTCTCTTTTCTGATTTCCAGATCCGTTGACGTGCGTGCCGCATCCAGAAGGGCGTCGATTTCGGGGTTGCAGTACTTGCTGTCGTTGATGCCGCCCTCGCAGGTCACGAACTGATGGATGTTGCCATCCGGATCGACACGTCCCGACCATCCGATCTGGCTGGCCTGATAGTTGCCGGCGGACTGGTCGGAGAGAAGGCTGGCAAACTCCATCGATTTCAGTTTGACATTGAAACCGGCTTCGGCGGCCATTGACTGAACCACCTGCATGAGCTGTGTCTGAACCGGGTTGTTGGCAACCTGGACTTCGACGTCGAGGCTGTCGAACCCGGCCTCCTTCAACAGCGCCTTTGCCTTGTCAACATCGCGTGCGGGAACCGGATGGTCCTTGTCGTACCAGGGGCTCGTCGGCGGGAACGGCTGGTTGCCGGGCGCAAATGCGCCTTCAAACACGACCTGGTTGATCGCATCGCGGTCCAGCGACAGGCTGAAGGCTTCCCGGATCTTGGCATCCTGGCCGATCGGATTGTTGGCCCGATCGCCATTGCCGACATTGATCGTGATGCCCTG
>JBCDEN010000547.1:0-3447 GCA_039179715.1 Pseudomonadota bacterium | reverse complement strand
CTGGAGAATGCGGCTGCGTGCCGGGAAACGCTGATGAACTATCTGGCCCATGCGCGCAACCATGGAAGTTTTGGTGCTGTGCTCAGAGAACGGGCCGCATTCAGGGAAGCGGCACTGTGGCTGGTTATGTCGGAAGGCCTCGGAAGTTTCGACCCGACGGACATACGTGTCCTTGCTTCGTCGCTCTGGCATGCATCGGGCCAGACATCGGCCCGCTCCGGCAATGTGCTGGCAGGGCTTTTGACCGACAGAGAAATAGGTGTCCTTGACGAACTGGCAAAGGGCCATGCCAACAAGGTCATCGCCAGAACTTTGGAAGTCACTGAACCAACAGTGAAATTCCACCTTCAGAACATTTACCGCAAACTCGGCGTGAACTCCCGCAAGCTCGCTATCGAAATCGCAACGCAATATGGCGGAAAGTCCACCGAGATGCCTATCCAAATCGACGATACACCTATCCATCGCGTGACTTGAAGTCTCGGCCGGTTGCCAGTGTGATCTACCCAACGATTGTGGAGGACTGTCATGCATATCGGTGTCGATGTCGGGGGCACGAATACGGATGCCGCGTTGATCGACGGCGAAAAGGTTTTGGCATCCATCAAATCGCCGACGACGGAAGATGTCGCATCCGGTGTGATAGCTGCGGTCCGCGGTCTGCTGGCAGAGACCCGAACAAGCCCCGTGGATATGACCAGCGTCATGATTGGCACAACCCAGTTCACAAATGCCTTTGTTGAGGGAAAAAAGCTTATCCCCGTCGCCACGTTCCGCGCAGCCCTTCCAGCGACCGAGAGTCTGCTGCCGATGGTGGATTTTCCTGAGCACTTGCGCGCCGTAATCGGACAGACCGCTTATCTTTTGGGCGGAGGATACGAGTTTGACGGCCGCGAGATCCGCCCATTTGACGAGGACGCCGCGTGGGAGGCCGCACGCGACATGAATAACAGGGGGATCCGGTCAGCCGCCGTGTCTGGTGTCTTCTCCCCGATTAACGGTTCCATGGAAAGGCGGATCGCGGACATTATCCAGGAGGTCGCGCCTGGGACACATATTACCCTCTCCAGCGAGATTGGCCGGGTCGGTCTGATCGAACGGGAAAATGCCACGATCATGAATGCCTCGCTAGCGGAGCTGTCAACGAGGGTTGTCGGCGCTTTTCGCGGCGCCTTGCAGGCGTTGAACTTCACGTGCCCTTTCTACATTTCGCAAAATGACGGGACATTGATGACCGCTGAATTTGCGGAGAAATATCCCGTATTGACCTTTGCGTCCGGCCCGACCAATTCGATGCGTGGTGCTGCCTTTCTGTCCGGCGTCAAGGACGGCATTGTGATCGACATCGGTGGCACCACTTCGGATGTCGGTGTCCTGAAGGACGGGTTTCCGAGGGAGTCCGCGCTTGCCGTCGATATCGGTTCGGTGCGGACGAATTTTCGAATGCCGGACATCTTGGCGATCGGTCTTGGCGGCGGCAGCATCGTGCGTGAAACCGATGACGGTGTGACAGTCGGGCCGGATTCAGTCGCCTTGCGACTGACGGAGAAGGCCCTTGTCTTTGGCGGCGATACGCTCACCACGACCGATATCGCCGTGGCGGCCGGACTGGCCGATATTGGCAACCGGCACAAGGTGGCCCATCTCAGTCAGGATCTGGTCGACGCTGCACTTGGAGAAATCCACCGCCTTCTGGAACAGGCCGTCGATAAGGTAAAATCCTCGCAGGGAAATGTGCCGGTCGTGCTTGTCGGTGGCGGCGCAATTCTGGTTAACCGGGACATTGGGGGTGCCAGTGCGGTCATCCGTCCCGAAAATGCCGGTGTCGCCAACGCGATCGGCGCTGGGCTGGCGCAGGTTGGCGGTGAAGTCGACAAGATTTTTTCCTATGAGCAGGTCGGGCGAGAAACAGCCCTGGAACAGGCCAGGACCGAGGCATGTGAGCGGGCAATAGCTGCTGGTGCGAGTGCCGGAACAACGGAAGTCATCAGTCTGGACGAGGTGCCTCTTGCCTATCTTCCGGGCGGGGCGGTCAGGATCAAGGCGAAAGCGGTGGGAGATTTGGCGGCGACGGGAGACACACCATGACGGAGATCAACGCCGGCAACCTTGAGGACTTTATCCGGGGCACGGCCTTGCTGGGAACCGGCGGTGGCGGCGATCCTTACATCGGACGCCTGATGCTGCAACAGGAACTGGAAACCTGCGGTTCGATCCGGCTTCTCGATCCGGACGAACTGACCGAAGATCATTTCGGCATCACGCTCGCCTGTATGGGCGCACCGACGGCCTTTGTGGAAAAGCTGCCCAATGCCACTGGAATGATTGCTTCGATGCAACGGGCCGAAAAGGAAATCGGACGGAAGTTCAACTGCATCATCCCGTTGGAGGCCGGTGGCATCAATGCGACCATTCCACTGGTCGTCGCGGCACGGTTGGGACTGCCCGTTGTCGACGGTGACGGTATGGGGCGCGCATTTCCCGAGTTTCAGATGACGACTTTCAACATTTACGGTGCGGATGTGAATCCCTTTGTCATGTCAGATGATTTCGGCAACACGGTCCTTTTGAATACGGACGCGGCGATCCGTACGGAGCGCTATGGCCGGCCGGTCTGCGTCCAGATGGGTGGAATTGCCCAGTGTGCCAGCTATCCGATGACAGGGCCTGTGATGCGGGAGACTTGCGTGCCGCGCACGGTGTCGCTGGCGATTGAAATCGGAGCGGCGCTTCGAGAAGCCAGAAGTGCTGGCACCGAGGATATTTGCGACGCATTGGTGCACTATTTCAGAAACTCCAATCCCCCGCGCTTCGCCTCGGTTTTGTTCGACGGCAAAGTGCAGGATGTGCTGCGGGAGACAACCGCCGGGTTTGCGGTCGGAAAAGCCCGGATTGCAGCGCTGCAAAACCCTTCCGTTGAAATGCTGATCACCTTTCAAAACGAGTTTTCACAGGCCACGATCGATGGAAAGACGCTGGCAATCGTGCCCGATCTCATCACGATCCTCGATCGTGAGACAGGTGAGCCGATTACAACCGAGAACCTGGGCTATGGACAGAGAGTGAAAGTGGTTGCGATCGCAGCAACACCTAATATGCGCTCTGAAGAAGCATTGAGTTTCATCGGACCGCGCGCCTTCGGTATTGATGAGGACTTCCAAAAACTGGAAGCGCTGGCTTGGCGATAGCTAACCGGCCTGTGTGTTCCCCGCATACGCGGGGATGAGCCGTAAAAAAAACCCGGCAATCCGGCCGGGTTCAATTCGACTGCCTTGGGAGGCCGCCATGGGGTCGCAGGAAGAAGGCGAACGGTACGGTCAGTGGGTGAGCACCTGTTCGAGAAAGGTCCTTGTTCTCGGATTTGTGGGATGATCGAAGAAGGAGACGGGATCCGCCTCTTCGACAATCTGACCGGCATCCATGAAAATTACCCGGTCGGCGACCCGT
>JBCDEN010000663.1:0-2770 GCA_039179715.1 Pseudomonadota bacterium | reverse complement strand
TTTGAAGCGGCACGGGACCGCAAGGCCGTGCTTGAGCGCCGGATCGATGAGGATCTTGAGGTCGCCGTAGCCGCACTCCCCGAGATTGCCGGATTGAAGGAAAGCGCGCCGTTGCCGGATCCGGTCGGCGTGGAACGCAAGCTGGAAAGGCTCAAGGCTGAACGCGAACGCCTGGGCGGTGTGAACCTGCGGGCCGAAGAAGAACTCAAGGAAATCGACGAACAGAAAACCACCCTGACGTCCGAGCGGGACGATCTGATCGAGGCGATCCGGCGTTTGCGCACAGGCATCTCAAACCTCAATCGTGAGGCGCGCGAGCGCCTGCTGGCGTCTTTCGAGGTGGTCAATGGACACTTCCAGCGCCTGTTCACGCACCTGTTCGGAGGCGGCACGGCGGAGCTGCAGCTCGTTGATTCCGATGATCCGCTGGATGCGGGGCTGGAAATCATCGCAAGGCCGCCCGGCAAGAAGCCGCAGACAATGACGCTGTTGTCGGGCGGCGAGCAGGCGCTGACTGCAATGTCCCTGATCTTTGCCGTTTTCCTGACCAACCCCGCGCCGATCTGCGTTCTGGACGAGGTCGACGCTCCGCTCGATGACGCCAATGTCGAGCGCTACTGCGACCTGCTCGACGAGATGTGCGCCAGCACGGAGACCCGCTTCGTCGTGATCACGCACAATCCGATCACGATGGCCCGCATGAACCGCCTGTTCGGTGTAACCATGGCCGAACGGGGCGTTTCCCAGCTCGTGTCGGTGGACCTTGAGACCGCGGAACGATTCCGCGAAACGGGCTGACCCAACCCCCAAGACCTGCGTCACGTGGGAGCAGGCGTACAACTTAGGTCTTGCAAATTTCATTCAGGCCAAAAAAGATCATATTTTTCAATTAGATAATTATTAATCAAGTCTCCTTGACACGGCATGAGGTGCCGACTATGGTGCGCGCGGCTTACGGGGCACTCCTGTTGTTTGATCTGACATGTCGGGGCACTGGGGACAGAGGAACATGTCTTCGGAATACGACCAAAATAAAGATCGGAACGGCGATGTTTCGCAAGCGGGTCTGTCGGAACGGCGGGCTCAGCTGAACCGGAAGCTTGAAGACCAGCGCGCTGTCGAGGAAAAGGCGGCGAAGAAGTCCGAAAGCAATTCCTCCGGATATGCCCAGGCGATGAAACTGTCTTCGGAATTCATCGCGGGTGTTCTGGTCGGGGCGGGTATCGGTTGGGTTGCCGATCAGTGGCTGGGAACGACGCCTTTCGGGCTCATCATATTCCTGCTTCTGGGTTTTGCGGCGGGGGTTCTGAACGTTTTGCGGTCGGCCGGTGTGGTCGAGCAGCCGCAGGTCGGAATTCGCCGCGACAAGGATGGATCTCAATAGAATGTGTCGCGCCCGAGGGCGCTGTGATTGTGAACGAGCGAAGAAGGCTGGCCGGTGGCGAACGATCCGATCTCACAGTTCCAGATCCAGAAGATTTTTCCGATTGAAGTCGGAGGCATGGATTTCTCATTTACCAACTCTTCCCTGTTCATGGTCCTGACCGTGGCGGCGACCTCCGCGTTTCTGCTTTTCTCGACCAGCGGCCGCGGCCTCGTGCCGAGCCGCGTTCAGTCGGTCTCGGAGATGATGTATGAGTTCATAGCCGGGACACTGCGAGATGCGACCGGGACGGACGGGATGCGGTTCTTCCCGCTTGTGTTCTCCCTGTTCATGTTCGTTCTCGTGGCCAACCTCTTCGGGATGTTCCCGTATTTCTTCACGATCACAAGCCATATCATCGTCACCTTTGCCCTGGCGATGCTGGTGATCCTTACGGTCATCATCTACGGTTTCATGCGCAACGGCATGAGTTTCCTCAAGCTTTTCATTCCAAGTGGCGTTCCGGGCGCACTGATCCCGCTGGTGACGATGATCGAGGTCATCTCGTTCCTGTCGCGCCCGATCAGTCTTTCGGTTCGCCTGTTCGCGAACATGCTCGCCGGTCACATCACCCTGAAGGTGTTCTCCGGCTTCGTCGTCAGCCTCGGCGCCATGGGCGCTGTCGGTATCGCCGGTGCGGTTCTGCCCCTTGCAATGACGGTTGCCCTGACGGCGCTGGAATTCCTGGTGGCGTTCCTGCAGGCCTACGTCTTCGCCGTTCTGACCTGCATGTATCTGAACGACGCACTTCATCCTTCACACTAAGGATTATCCAAATCACGCGGCCGCAGCGCCGAAAGTGAGAAATCTGCAAACACATCTAGGAGCACGTGTCATGGAAGCAGAAGCAGCAAAATACATCGGTGCCGGTATCGCATGTCTCGGCATGGGCGGTGCGGGCATCGGCCTCGGCACCATCTTCGGTAACTACCTCGCCGGCGCTCTGCGCAACCCGTCCGCAGCTGATGGCCAGTTCGGCCGCCTGATCTTCGGCTTCGCCGTGACGGAAGCTCTGGGCATCTTCTCCCTTCTGATCGCCTTCCTCATCCTGTTCGCTTGATCGCTCGATAGCAGCGGCAAAAGATGCGACTCCGGTGGCGGCGCTCGTGAAAGCGTCGCCAAGCCGGATTTAGGAGACAGGAAATGGCAGGCGATACGACCACCGAAAGCCAGACAGCGATCGTTGAGACGGCCGCCGAACAAGGTGTGGGTTTCCCGCCGTTCGACGCGACCACGTTCACGTCGCAACTGCTTTGGCTCGCCATCACCTTCGGCATCTTCTACTGGATCATGAAAAACGTGGCGATGCCGCGGATTGCAGGGATCCTGGAGGATCGGAAGGACCGG
>JBCDEN010000139.1:0-7879 GCA_039179715.1 Pseudomonadota bacterium | reverse complement strand
GAAACATTTGCCGCAGACAAAGGCATTCACCCGATCACCGTGGAGACGTTGTACGATGCGAAAGCCCATTTCGCCCGATAGCGACCGCTCCATCCGGGTGGTCTTCGTGACGCTGGACAATCATGTCGCAGCTGCGGTCGACGATGCGCGCGCACGTTTGAACAAGGAGATCCCCGGTCTCACTTTCACCGTGCATGCCGCAACGGACTGGGCAGACAAGCCCGACAGCCTGGCTGCCTGCCGCGAGGCCATCCGGACCGGTGACATCATCATCGTTTCCATGATCTTCGTCGAAGAGCACGTCAAGGCGATCGCGGATGTGCTCGAGGAGCGTCACCTCAACTGCGATGCGATGGTCTGCTGCATGTCTGCGGGCACGATCATGAAATACACGGCCATGGGCCGGTTCCGCATGAGCGGCGAGCAGAAAGGCCCGCTGGCACTTCTGAAGAAGCTGCGCGGAGGCAGCTCGCGTGGCGGCAAGGAAAGCGGACGGTCGGCCGGCGAACGCCAGCTCGCCATGCTGCGGCGGTTGCCGAAGCTGCTGAAATATGTGCCCGGCACAGCACAGGACGTCAGAAACTATTTCCTGACGCTGCAATACCGGATTGCCGCTTCTGACGAAAACATCGCAAACATGGTCCGGCTTCTTGTCAGCAAATACGCCGCGGGCGAACGCAAGCCGCTGCGCTCTGTTGTGTCGGCGAAGCCGCCCGAAGAATATCCCGACATGGGCCTCTATCACCCGCGGTCGACACCGGCGGTGGTCACGCAGCTGGATGAACTGCCGGGGGCCGCCAAGCCCAAAGGCACGATCGGTCTCCTGTTGCTGCGCACTTACATCCTGTCGGGCGATACGGCGCATTACGACGCGGTTGTTGAAGCGCTTGAAAAGCGCGGTTTCAATGTCGTGCCGGTGTTCAGTGCCGGTCTCGACATGCGTGCAGCGATCAAGACCTACATGAAAGACGCCAGAGGCAACTCGACGGTCGACGCCCTGTGCTCGCTGACCGGGTTTTCTCTTGTCGGAGGACCGGCCTACAGCGATGCCGCAGCCGCGGCCGAAACGCTGGAAGATCTTGACGTTCCGTATCTTTCAGCCTGTGTGACGGAGTTCCAGTCGCTTGAAGGATGGCAGTCCTCGACACAGGGCCTCACGCCGATCGAAACGACGCTCATGATTGCCATCCCCGAATTGGACGGTGCTGTCGGTTCCATGGTGCTCGGCGGCAGAAAGGCCCGCGAAGAACCCAAGGCCCGGGATCCGCGGTCCGGCAAAGAAAAGCCTGCGAAAAGTGCTCAGGCGATGATGTCCCCCGACCCGGAAAGGGTGGATCTTCTGGTGGACCGGATTGCCGCCCTGGTCAGTCTGCGCAGCAAACCGCGCGCCGAACGCAAGATCGCGGCAACGCTGTTCAACTATCCGCCCAATGGCGGCAACATCGGGACCGCCGCCTTTCTCGCCGTCTTCGAGAGCCTGCTGGAGACCATGAAAAGACTGAAGGCTGAAGGCTACGATGTCGACGTGCCCGCTGATGCCGAGACGCTGAAGGACATGATCCTTACCGGCAACGCCGACAACTTCGGCACCGAGGCGAATGTTCATGCAACGGTCTCGGCTGACGATCACGTGCGCCAGGAGCCGTTTCTTGCCGAGATCGAGGCCCAGTGGGGTCCGGCACCCGGCCGCGTCCTGAGCAATGGGCGCGGGATTCATGTTCTGGGCCGGCAGTTCGGCAACCTTTTGATCGCATTACAGCCGCCCTTCGGCTACGAAGGCGATCCGATGCGCCTCCTGTTCGAAGGCGGCTTCGCCCCGAACCATGCCTTTGCCGCCTATTATACCTATCTGCGGCACTCGTTCGGTGCCGACGCGGTTCTCCATTTCGGCACCCACGGGGCGCTGGAGTTCATGCCCGGAAAACACACCGGTCTGTCCGGGGCATGCTGGCCCGACCGCCTGCTCGGCAGCCTGCCGAATTTCTATTTCTACGCATCCAACAATCCCTCCGAGGGATCGATCGCCAAGCGCCGCTCGGCGGCAACCCTGATTTCATATCTGACGCCGTCAATCACCGAAGCCGGCCTTTACAAGGGTCTGCACAGTCTCAAGGCAAGTCTGGACCAGTACAGGTCTTCCGAACCCGAGGCATCCGCCGAGAGGGAGCGGCTTCTCGATGTGATCCGGGTGCAGGCCGAAGACCTCGATCTGTGCGGCGACACTGCCGGGCTTTCCACGGACGGCTTTGTCCAGCACCTGGTGAACGCGATCACGGAAACCGAGTATGCGCTCATTCCGCATGGTCTTCATGTCGCCGGCCGCGGCATGGAGGAGAGCGAGCGCACCGAAACGCTGGCCCATATTGCCGCCGCCATGCCGGAGACCAAGGGCATTGCCGATGCGTCCGGACTTTGCCGGTTGATCGTCGCAGACGCCGCCGCCGCGCTTCAGAAGGCCGTCCTGGATCTTGACGATCAGGCGCGCGAAACCGTCCGTCATCTCAAGGCGATCAACGACAATCTCAAGTCCAACGAGGAACTGGACGGTCTTGTGCGTGCCCTCGACGCCAGTTTCGTGCCGCCGGCCCCTTCCGGCGATCTTTTGAGAACACCTGACCTGCTGCCGACCGGACGGAACCTGCACGGGTTCGACCCTTTCGGCATTCCGAGCAAATTCGCGCTTGAAGACGGCGCAAGGCAGGCGGCACGCATTCTGGACCGGCACCTGAAAGGTGACGGCAAGCTGCCTGAAACCGTTGCAATCGTCCTGTGGGGGACCGACAATCTGAAGACCGGCGGCGCACCGCTTGCCCAGGCAATGGCGCTGATGGGCGCGCGGCCGAGACTGGACAGCTACAACAGGGTCTGCGGCGCAGAGCTGATCCCGCTTGAAGACCTGAACCGCCCGCGCATCGATGCGGTCATGACGCTCTCAGGCATCTTCCGCGATCTGCTGCCGATCCAGGCCAGCATGCTCGCCGAGGCAAGCTATCTGGCCGCAACGGCCGACGAGCCGGCAGAGCAGAATTTCATCCGAAAACATGCACTTGCCTATTGCGAGGCCAACGGCTGCGATCTGGAAGCGGCCGCCTATCGGGTCTTTTCCAATGCGGACGGTGCCTACGGGTCGAATGTCAACATGCTGATCGGTTCCTCGGCCTGGACCGATGACGAGGAGATCGCCGAGACCTACACGAACCGGAAGAGCTTCGCGATCAACCGCAAGGGCAAGACCAGCCGGCAGGCGGAGCTGCTCGAGACCATCCTCGGCGACGTCGACATGGCGTACCAGAACCTTGAGTCCGTCGAAATCGGGGTCACCACCATCGAGCAGTATTTCGACACTCTGGGCGGGCTTTCGAAGGCGGTCTCCAAGGCCAAGGGCGGCGCGGACCTGCCGGTCTATATTTCCGATCAGACTCAGGGCGATGCCAAGGTCAGAACGCTGGGTGAGCAGGTTGCCCTGGAGACCCGTACCCGGACCCTCAATCCGAAATGGTTCGAGGGCATGCTCAAGCACGGTTACGAGGGTGTGCGCCATATCGAGGCGAACGTGACCAACACGCTTGGCTGGTCGGCAACCACCGGCGGAGTCGATCCCTGGATCTATCAGAAAATCACCGAGACCTACGTACTCGACGAGGAAATGCGCCGTCGCTTGGCGGACCTCAACCCGGCCTCGGCGGCACGTGTCGCCTCGCGGCTGATGGAGGCGCATGAGCGCAATTACTGGCAACCGGACGCCGAAACGCTTGAGGCATTGCAGCGGGCCGGCGAGGAACTGGAAGACCGGCTGGAAGGCCTGGTGACGGAGGCTGCTGAATGAACATCTACACCCATCCGAAGACAGCCGAGATCGAGGCGCGGCAGGCCGCAAAGCTGCGCGAACGCGCGGACGGCGACGGCAGCGTGCAGGTGCATCTCGACCCGACCATGGAGATCGATGGCGCGAAAGTGTTTGCCATCTACGGAAAGGGCGGGATCGGCAAGTCGACGACATCGTCCAACCTGTCGGTGGCCTTTTCCAAGATCGGCAAACGGGTGTTGCAGATCGGCTGCGATCCCAAACACGACAGCACTTTCACGCTGACGAAGAGCCTGATCCCGACCGTGATCGACATCCTCGAGCAGGTCGACTTCCACACCGAGGAACTGCGCCCGGAAGACTACATGGTGGAAGGCTTCAACGGTGTGCAGTGTATTGAAGCGGGGGGACCTCCTGCAGGAACCGGCTGCGGCGGCTACGTCGTCGGCCAAACCGTGAAACTGCTAAAGGAACATCACCTTCTGGACGATACCGACGTGGTGATCTTCGACGTGCTCGGAGACGTTGTTTGCGGTGGCTTTGCATCGCCGCTGCAGCACGCGGAGCGCGCTGTCGTGGTCGCCGCCAATGATTTCGACTCCATCTTCGCCATGAACCGTATCGTTGCAGCGATCAAGGCGAAGGCCAAGAACTACGAAGTGCGCCTCGGCGGTGTCATCGCCAACAGGTCGCGCGAGACCGATCAGATCGACCGCTACAACGATACCGTCGGGCTGAAACGGCTGGCGCATGTGCCGGACTCCGATCACGTGCGCCTGAGCCGCCTGAAGAAGAGCACCCTGTTCGAGATGGGCGATTCACCCGAAATCGCCGCCATTCAGAACGAATATCTCCAGCTTGCCGAACAGCTTTGGGCAGGAACGGAAGCCTTGAATGCGGAACCCATGAAAGACCGCGAAATCTTCGAATTTCTCGGCTTTGAGTGAAAGGGCTGACACGAACATGACACGGGCCAACTACCTGCAGCGGATCGGCGAGATCGAACACTATTTCGACCGTACGGCGCTGGATGCCTGGAAGAAGCTGACGGGCGACCAGCCGGTCAGCGGCATTCGCGCAACCGTCCGCCAGGGCCGGGAGGACATGCGTAACACGCTTGCCGGCTGGCTGCCGCAGGATCTCACGGGATGGCGTATTCTGGATGCGGGTTGCGGGTCCGGGGTGTTGTCGCTCGAACTGATGGCGCGGGGAGCGGATGTTGTCGGTATCGATCTGTCCGCGCGCATGATTTCCTATGCCCGCCAGCGGATGGCCGACCTCAGCGCCGCCGGCGACCTGCCCCGGGCAGGTTCGGTCGACTTCAAAAGCGGCGACATGCTGGATCGGACGCTCGGAACTTTCGATGCCGTGGTCGCCATGGATGTCCTGATCCACTATGCGCCCGAAGACGCAAAACGGGTGCTGGAGAGCCTGGCGATGCGCACCCGGCGCAGCCTGGTTTTCACCCTGGCTCCAAGTTCGCATCTGCTGCGGGCGATGCTGGTGGTCGGAAAGGCATTTCCCCGGAGCGATCGGGCACCCGCCATTTACCCGACCCATCCGGAGCGTCTGGTGCACCAGCTTGTTCAGCAGCCACATATGAGCGGCTGGCACGCGGGCCGTACGCGCAGGATCTCCGTCGGGTTCTACACCTCCCAGGCCATGGAGGTGATCCGGCCGTGATGCTGAATGCCGCAAACAGGAAAATGATCGCGTTCTGGCAAAAGGCCGGAACACGGTTCATGCCGTTTGCGGATGCGGCTTCCGCGGACGTGCCCTTGTCCCGCTTGCTGCGGCTTGCATTGTTCCAGGTCTCCGCGGGCTGTGTCCTGGTGCTGCTGACCGGCACATTGAACCGGGTCCTGATCGTCGAACTCGGCGTCTCCGTCGCGCTTGTCTCCGCCGTCGTTGCGATCCCGGTGCTTGCGGCCCCGCTGCGCCTCCTGATCGGACACCGTTCGGATACCTACAAGTCGGTTCTCGGCTGGCGGCGCGTCCCCTATTTCTGGTTCGGCAGCCTGCTGCAATTCGGCGGGCTTGCCTTCATGCCCTTCGTGCTCCTGCTGCTGCATACGCAGAGTGTCGGTCCCGGCTGGGCTGGCCCTGTCGGCGCGGCGTTTGCCTTTCTCGTGACCGGTTTCGGGCTGCATACGGCACAAACGACCGGACTGGCGCTCGCGACCGATATCGTGCCTCCGGAGAAACGGCCGCGCGTTGTCGCGCTGCTCTACGTGATGCTGCTTGCCGGCATGATTGCCGCCTCCATCTTCTACAGCATCTTTCTTGTCGACTTCAGCCACAAGCAGCTGATCCAGGTGATCCAGGGGACCGCCCTGTTCACACTCGTGATCAATGTCATCGCGATCTGGAAACAGGAAGCGCGGAACCCGAGCCGCACCGCCGCCGGCCGGAAGATGCCCGGTTTCTTCGAAGCTCTGGAAGATTACCGCAAGCATCCCGGCACGATGCGGCTGTTGCTGGCCGTGGCGCTCGGATCCGCGGCCTTCTCCATGCAGGACATCCTGCTTGAGCCCTATGGCGGCGAGATCCTCGGAATGAGCGTCGCCCAGACAACGCTTTTGACCGGATTGTGGGCGGCCGGAACGATGTCCGGATTTGCGTGGGCTGCTTACAGCCTGAACCATGGAGCGCATATGTACCGCGTCGCGGCGCGCGGACTGCTCATCGGTATCGCGTCCTTCTCGGCCATCATTTTTGCGTCGCCGGTCGGTCTGGACGGGTTGTTCTTTGCGGGCGCGGCCGGTGTCGGTCTCGGCGGCGGACTGTTTGCCGTGTGCACGATGCTGGCGGCCATGGGGATTTCGAAGCGGGCGGACAGTGGTGTTCTGGTCGGGGCCTGGAGTGCCGTTCAGGCAACCGCAATCGGGGTCAGCCTGCTTCTCGGCGGCGTGATCAAGAATGCTATCAACACCCTCGCGATCTCGGGCGTACTCGGTCCAGCGATGAACACGTCAGCGACCGGATATCTCTTTGTCTATCACCTTGAAATCGGGCTCCTGTTCGTTTGCCTCGCGGTGCTTGGTCCCCTGACCAGCAACCGGTACCGGCAGACACATGAGCACAGTACGAAATTTGGGCTGGCGGAAATGCCTGGTTGACATGGGTCCAGTCACCTTTTGAGGAGAATAAGCCATGTTTGGTACGGTTGTCGGAAGTATAGATGTAACCCAGGTGGTGCTCTACGGATTCTGGATTTTCTTCGCCTGTCTTATCTATTACCTGCGTCAGGAAGACCGGCGTGAAGGCTACCCGCTCGAAGACGATGTCACGGGAAGATTCAACAAGGATCCCTGGTTGTTCGTTCCCCCGAAAAAGACCTTCGTGCTTCCGCACGGGCTGGGAACAAAACATGCGCCGGATTTTGTCCGCGACGAGCGGCCGCTCAACGCCGAGAAGGTTGCCAGAGGCCCGGGATATCCATACGAGCCGACCGGCAACCCGATGCTGGCCGGTGTCGGCCCCGGCTCCTGGGCGGAGCGCAAGGACATTCCCGATCTGACGGCGCATGGCGATGCCCGCATCGTGCCAATGCGAACCGATGAAGGATTTTCCATCGCCGAGGGCGAAACCGATCCCATCGGAATGACGGTCATTGGCTGCGACGGTCAGAAAGCTGGTACCGTCAAGGATGTGTGGGTCGACCGCTCCGAGCACCTGATCCGCTACTACGAGATCGAGCTTGACGGCGGCGCGACCGTCCTGTTGCCCAACAACTTCGTTGTCATCAAGGAAGGGCGGGCACGCAAGCTTCATCTTTACGTCCATGCCATCACGTCGGAACAGTTCGCCGATGTTCCGAAGCTGGCCAAACCCGAATTGGTCACGCGCCTGGAGGAAGACAAGATCACTGCCTACTACGGCAGCGGTCACCTCTATGCCGTCCGCGGCCGTGAGGAGCCCTGGCTGTGAGACAGTTTGTTGTTCGCGAGCACGAGATCGAACCGGTTTCCGGCTTGCCGGGCTACCTGCCCGAGGGCGAGAAAATACTCTGGCAGGGAAAACCGTCGCGCCTGCTTGTCGCCCGTCATGTGCTGAAGTCCCGGTGGATTGCGG
>JBCDEN010000597.1:0-3153 GCA_039179715.1 Pseudomonadota bacterium | reverse complement strand
GACCGCTGCTGCGGAAGCGGCACGCGAGCGCGGTCTGGACGGCAAGCACGTGATCACACTGTCAAGATCGAGCATCGAGCCTTTCCTCCAGTTCTCGACCAACCGCAGGCGCCGCGAAGAAGCGTTCAGCGCCTGGAGTTCGCGCGGTGAACTTGACGGCGATACGAACAACGAGGACATCATCACCGAGACGCTTGCCCTGCGCGCGGAAAAAGCCAGGTTGCTTGGCTTTGAAAACTTTGCGCAATACAAGCTCGACGACACGATGGCGAAAACGCCTGCAAATGTGCGCGAACTTCTGACCAAAGTCTGGGAACCGGCCGTCTCGCAGGCGCGCGAAGAACAGGAAAAGCTTGCTGAAATGGCCGCGAGCGTCGGCGAGAACCACGCCATCGAGGCCTGGGACTGGCGCTTTTATGCAGAAAAGGTCCGCAAGGCGGAACATGATCTCGACGAAGCGGAATTGAAGCCGTACCTGCAGCTTGAAAACATGATCGAGGCGGCATTCGACACCGCGACCCGCCTGTTCGGCGTCACGTTCAGGGAGGTGAAAGATGTGCCCGTCTATCACACTGATGTCCGCGTTTACGAGGTTCTTGGACCGGGTGGCGATCATGTTGGGCTCTTCCTCGGCGATTATTTCGCGCGGCCCTCGAAACGGTCCGGTGCCTGGATGACCGCTTTCCGTTCGCAGCACAAGCTCGACGGAGACATCACGCCGATCATCGTCAACGTGATGAATTTCTCAAAAGGGGCTCCGGGCGAGGCAACGCTGCTGACGTTTGACGATGCGCGGACCCTCTTTCACGAATTTGGACATGGTCTGCACGGATTGCTTTCGGATGTGACGTATCCCATGATCTCGGGAACCAGCGTCGCCCGCGATTTCGTCGAATTGCCTTCGCAGCTCTATGAACACTGGCTCTCCGAGCCGGACGTGCTTTCCAAATTTGCAACGCATTACAAGACCGGCGAAACGATGCCGCCGGCGCTTCTTGAAAAGCTCCTTGCCGCAGCCAATTTCAACCAGGGTTTCGCGACCGTGGAATATACGGCCTCCGCGCTGATGGATCTGGAACTGCACTTGCTGGAAGAGCCCGCGGCACTCGATATCGGGTCGTTCGAAAAGACGCAACTCGGAAAGATCGGGATGCCGGACGCCATCACGATGCGCCACCGCATTCCTCACTTTCAGCATGTTTTCTCCGGAGACGGCTACTCTGCTGGTTACTACAGCTATATGTGGTCCGAGGTCATGGACGCGGATGCGTTCGGCGCGTTCGAGGAAGCGGGCGACATTTTCCACCCGGAAACGGCGGCCCGCCTGCACACGCACATCTATTCGGCCGGCGGCCTTCCCGACCCGGAAGAAACCTACCAGGCGTTCCGCGGACGTCCGCCGAAAATCGATGCCCTCTTGAAAAAACGCGGTTTTGCCGCCTGAATGTCGACCGGCCGGTGTAGAACCGGCCGGTTTTGACTGTTCAGGGATCGAAGATGATAAAACCGATGGCACCGGCTCCGGAACCGACCGCAGGCCTGTTGAAGTTCTGCCTCGCAATAAGCGGCCTGATGGGCGCTCTCGGCGTCGTCTCTCTTGCGCTGGCCGCCCACGCGGAAGGGTCCAACCTGCTTGGCACGGCGGCACGGATGCTGATGTTTCACGCACCCGTGTTTCTCGCGATCGGGATTCTGGCCCAGATTCGCAAGGTCCTGCTTCTGCCTGTCACAGTCCTGTTTCTGTTTTTCGGACTGACCTTTTTCTGCGGTGATCTCTTCAGCCGGACGTTCTTGGAGAGCCGCCTGTTTCCAATGGCGGCGCCCGTCGGCGGCATGTTCGTGATCCTGGGCTGGGTCTTGCTTGCGCTCGGGGCCTTCAAGGTCGTCCCGCGCGAACTTTAGAGCATCAGGCGATGCTCTCATACGCTCCGCTAGCCTTTCAGTCTGTCCGCGTGCCACGCGACGTGGTCGCGGGCAAAGGTCGCGACGAAGTAGTAGGAATGGTCGTAGCCCTCCTGAAGCCGGTAGCAATGTGCCGTGCCGGTGTCGATGAGGGATGTTGCCAGCGACGCGGGCCGCAAAAGCTCCAGAAACTGATCGTCCGCCCCCTGATCGACAAGGACATCGCCGACCCAGCCCCTGTCCTTGAGCAGCAATGACGCGTCATGGGAGTGCCAGAGATTTTCATCGTCTCCCAGATAGGCGCCGAGCTGTTTCCTTCCCCAGTCCGATGCCGACGGGTTTGAGATCGGCGCGAAGGCCGAAAGGGACTGATATTGACCCGGATACTTCATTGCCAGGGTAAGTGCACCATGCCCCCCCATGGAATGTCCTGTGATGCCCTGATGAACGGTCACGGGAAAGCTCTCCGTCACGAGATCGCGCAATTCGCTGGCGATATATGTCTCCATCTGAAAATGGGGGGCCCAGGGGTCCTGCGTCGCATTCACGTAAAAGCCGGCACCCTGACCGAGATCGTAGGCCTCGTCGTTCGCAACGCCCTCGCCCCGCGGGCTCGTGTCGGGAAAGACAATCGCAATGCCGAATTCGGCTGCGTGCGCCTGCAGGCCTGCCTTGGTCATCGCGTTTTCATGGGTGCAGGTCAGACCGGACAGGTACCAGAGGCAGGGAACGGGTCCTTCCTGGGCCTGAGACGGCAGATAGACCGCAAAAGTCATTTCGCATCCGCAAGCCTCCGACTCGTGAGAGTAGACGCCCTGTACGCCGCCGAAGGCCTTGTTTTCCGAAATGGTTTTCATGATTTCCTGCCTGTTGGAAGACAGAGAGCCGCCCCGTAAACGAAACAGCTCTCCTGCCGGAACGCATTCTGATCGGGTCGTTCCGTTGTTTCCCGCATTCGATCGCGACCCGGGAGCCCTGGAACCGGGATGAGCCCCGGTCCCGAGAGATCAGTAGAGAACGACGGATCGGATGGATTCGCCCGCATGCATGAGATCGAAGCCCTTGTTGATGTCGTCGAGCGGCATGGTGTGGGTGATCATCGGATCGATCTCGATCTTGCCGTCCATGTACCAGTCGACGATCTTCGGCACGTCCGTGCGTCCGCGCGCGCCGCCGAAGGCGGTGCCGCGCCAGGACCGGCCCGTCACCAGCTGGAACGGGCGCGTTGCGATCTCCGCCCCTGCCGGCGCT
>JBCDEN010000857.1:0-1522 GCA_039179715.1 Pseudomonadota bacterium | reverse complement strand
GCACCTGTTAAAGAATTCCAAGAACACGATCATGCTTTCCGGCGGTGCCATCTACCGTGAGCAGAACATCATCCTCAGCCCGTTCGACAATGACGTCACGCGGAACTTCTATGCCAAGCGCATGTTCATGGGCGCACAAGGCCTCGGCGCACTTGGGCTCATGGAAGCCGATCCGCTTCTGATCCAGGCCGAGCAGAAACTGATCGGGCAGGCGGATGAACTCGTGGTTCTGGCGGACTCCTCGAAATTCAGCGCCCGGTCGTCGCTGATCCTGTGCCCGCTTGAGCGCATCTCGACGGTCGTGACGGACGATGGAATACCCGACCATGCAGCGAGCATGCTGGAGCAGGCGGATGTGACACTAATCGTGGCGCAGACAAGCGCCGCACAAGCAAAGGCAACCTCAAGCGGTTAGCCGGTGTTCTGCCGGAGCCTGGGAGGACCGGCAGCTATATAGGGAGGAATGACATGAAACTCTTGAAGTCACTGTTAGCAGCAACAGCCGTTGCCGCCATGTGCATAGCTGTGCCGGCGCAGGCAGAAACCAAGCGGATCGCCCTGGTCGTCAAGGCGCTCGGTATCGGCTTCTTCGAAGCAGCGGCCAAGGGCGCGGAGGAAGCCGCCAAGGAACTCGGCGACGTCGAGATCATTTACACCGGTCCGACCGACACGACCGCGGAAGGCCAGATCGAGGTCATCAACGCGCTGATCGCGCAAAAGGTCGACGCGATTGCCGTTTCCGCCAATGATCAGGACGCGCTTGTTCCGGCCCTGAAAAAGGCGATGCAACGCGGGATCACCGTGATCTCGTGGGATTCGGGCGTCGCCCCTGAAGGCCGGCAATTGCATCTCAACCCGTCCTCGAACGCCCTGATCGGCAACATGATCATCAAGCTTGCCGCCGATCATCTGCCTGATGGCGGCGATGTTGCCGTTCTTTCGGCATCGGCAACCGCCACGAACCAGAACACCTGGATCGAGGAGATGAACAAGGTCAAGGACAACTATCCGGGCATCAATGTTGTCGCGACGGTCTATGGTGACGACCTTGCCGACAAGTCCTACCGGGAAGCCCAGGGTCTCATGCAGAGCTATCCGGACCTGAAAGCGATCATCGCACCGACCTCCGTCGGCATCGTTGCCGCCGCGCAGGCGGTGTCGGACGCTGAAAAGGCCGGTCAGGTCAACGTGACCGGTCTCGGGCTGCCGTCTGAAATGGCCGGCCATATCGACTCCGGAGCATCCAAGTCCTTCGCGATCTGGAACCCGATCGACCTCGGCTACTCGGCAACGATGCTCGCCTATAACCTTGCCGCCGGAAACGCGGAAGCCCAGCCCGGCGCGGACATCCCGATGGGGCGCATGGGCTCCCTGACGCTGAACGACAACAACGAAGGCGCGATGGCCGACCGTTTTTTATTTGACAGATCTAAAATCGACGATTTAATGTATATCTTATAAGCTTCGCTGACAAAGCAGCAGCCGGCCCGTATGACCGGGCCGGCCCACGACCCAAAACATT
>JBCDEN010000430.1:0-4310 GCA_039179715.1 Pseudomonadota bacterium | reverse complement strand
GCCGGAAAACTGAAAGAACTGTTCGACGAACTGCACGAAATGACGGACGTGGAAGCGGTGGTTCGTGTCTCGGCGGAACACGATGTCGATTTCCTGCCTCCGGAAGCCAATGAATAGTCCGGACGGCAAATAACTAATTTTTCAAGCGCGTTAGAGCACCTTGACTGAAGCGCACAGACGTCGGAATGCTCTGCGGTCCGTTTAACAAAAGGGGAAGATGTCGATCATGTCTGGCACACTCTCGCCCTCCGCGCATGTGGACACATTTGCACGCGACAATCTCCCGCCTGCGGACCAGTGGCCGGACTTCCTGCTGGACGGTTTCAACTATCCTGAGACCCTCAATGCCGCGGTCGAATTGACGGACAAGATGGTGGACAAAGGGTTCGGAGACCACACGGCGCTGATCGGCAACGGCCGCCGCCGGACCTACAAGGAACTCGCCGATTGGACCAATCGCCTTGCCCACGCCTTGACGGCGGACCTTGGCGTAAAGCCCGGCAACCGGGTTCTGATCCGCTCCGCGAACAACCCGGCGATGGTCGCCTGCTGGCTGGCAGCGACCAAGGCGGGTGCGGTTGTCGTCAACACCATGCCGATGCTGCGCGCGGGCGAGCTGTCAAAGATCGTCGACAAGGCGGAGGTCGAATTCGCTCTGTGTGATACGCGGCTGATGGACGAGCTTGTCGCCTGCGCCAAGACATCCACTTTCCTGAAGAAGGTGATCGGCTTTGACGGCACATCAAACCATGACGCCGAACTGGACAGGCTCGCCCTGGAAAAACCCGTGCTTTACGACGCGGTCGGGACCGGCCGCGACGACGTGGCCCTGCTCGGCTTTACCTCCGGGTCTACCGGGACACCAAAGGCGACGATGCATTTCCACCGGGATCTCCTGATCATCGCCGACGGCTATGCCAGCGAAGTGCTGGGCGTGACACCGGACGACATCTTCGTCGGCTCACCGCCGCTCGCCTTCACATTCGGTCTTGGCGGGCTGGCGGTATTCCCGCTCCGGTTCGGCGCGGCGGCAACGCTCCTGGAAAGCGCGACGCCGCCCAACATGATCGAGATCATCCAGAAATACAAAGCAACCGTCTGCTTCACCGCACCGACCGCTTACCGCATCATGCTTCAGGCCATGGAGGAAGGCGCGGACCTGTCTTCGCTCCGGGCGGCTGTTTCCGCGGGAGAAACCCTGCCCGCCCCGGTCTACGAAGCCTGGATGGAAAAGACCGGCAAGCCGATGCTGGACGGCATCGGTGCAACGGAGATGCTGCACATCTTCGTTTCCAACCGTTTCGACGATCATAAGCCTGCCTGCACCGGCAAACCTGTTACCGGGTACGAAGTCAAGGTGATCGGCGCGGATGGCGCGCCGGTCGCGCCCGGCGAGGTTGGCCGCCTTGCCGTGCGCGGACCGACAGGGTGCCGCTACCTAGCCGATGACCGCCAGAGCGACTATGTCCAGAACGGCTGGAACATCACGGGTGACAGCTTCACCATGAGCGGGGACGGCCACTTGCATTTCGCCGCCCGCAACGACGATATGATCATTTCATCCGGCTACAACATTGCCGGCCCGGAGGTGGAAGCCGCCCTGCTGGCACATCCGCAGGTTCAGGAATGTGCCGTTATCGGCGTGCCTGACTCTGAACGCGGTGCAGTTGTCGAAGCCCATGTGGTTCTGACCAGCGGAACAGAGCCGGACGAGGAGACGAAGAGGTCCCTGCAGGACCACGTCAAGGCAACCATCGCACCATACAAATACCCACGATCGGTCGTCTTCACCGAGACATTGCCGAAAACGGAAACAGGAAAAATTCAGCGCTTCCGGTTGCGACAGGAATCGTAGGCGCGAGAGTTCATCCGCCAATGGGGTGCGCGGACGAAACAAAAAACAACAATGCCCCAAGCTTCGGCACGTTTGATAGATCGCCGGAGATCCAGAAACTAGGTACAGCGGTCGAAAGACCAACAGGAGCAAGCAATGAAAATGGTAACTTTGGCGGCCGCCGCCGCTCTCGCCATCGGGATCACGGGGGCTCAGGCCGAGCCTGTGAAGGTCGGCATGATAACGACCCTTTCCGGGGGCGGTGCCGGTCTCGGCATTGACGTCCGCGACGGCTTCCTTCTGGCCGTGAAACAGGCCGGCAATCCGGACCTTGAAGTCATTGTGGAAGACGACCAGCGCAAGCCGGACATCGCCGTCCAGCTCGCGGACAAGATGGTGCAGTCTGAAAAGGTCGACGTCTTGACCGGCATCATCTGGTCGAACCTTGCCATGGCCGTTGTTCCATCCGTGACCGCGCAGGGCAAATTCTACCTGTCGCCGAATGCCGGCCCGTCCGCGCTCGCGGGCAAGGGCTGCCACCCGAACTATTTCAACGTTGCCTGGCAGAACGACAACCTGCATGAGGCAGCAGGTGCCTACGCCAAGGACACGGGCTACAAGAAGAGCTTCATCCTTGCGCCGAACTATCCTGCCGGAAAGGACGCCTTGACCGGGTACAAGCGCTTCTATGACGGCGACCTGGCCGGTGAACTCTACACCAAGCTCGGCCAGACGGATTACGCGGCAGAGCTGGCCCAGATCCGTGCGTCCGGCGCGGACAGCGTCTTCTTCTTCCTGCCCGGCGGTATGGGGATCTCCTTCCTCAAGCAATATGCCGACAGCGGCATCGACCTTCCGGTGGTCGGCCCGGCATTCTCGTTCGACCAGGGCATTCTCCAGGCCGTTGGTGACGCCGCGCTCGGTGTGAAGAACACCAGCCAGTGGAACAAGGACATCGACAACCCGACCAACAAGGCCTTTGTCGAGGCGTTCCAGGCCGAGTATGGCCGCCTGCCGTCGCTTTATGCCTCGCAGGGCTACGACACGGCAAACCTCCTGCTCTCGGCAATGTCCAAGGCTGATGTCAAGGACGCGGACGCCTTCCGTGCGGCATTGAAGGAAGCCGACTTCGATTCAACACGCGGCGACTTCAAGTTCGGTTCCAACCACCACCCGGTCCAGGACATCTATGTCCGCGAGGTGATCAAGGAGGGTGACGTCTTCACCAACAAGATCCTCGCAGCTGCACTGACGGATCATGCCGACGCCTATGCAGGCGATTGCAGTATGTAAGCACTTACCAACACTGCCGTCCCGGCTTCGGGCCGGGACGGTATGGGGCTGGATTTTCATGTCATTACTGTTGCTCATAGAGCAGGTTCTGAACGGCCTGCAATTCGGCATCATGCTCTTTTTGATGGCGGCCGGCCTGACGTTGATCTTCGGCGTCATGGGCCTCATCAACCTTGCGCACGGCTCGCTCTACATGATCGGCGCCTTTTGCGCGGCAGCTGTTGCCGCTGCAACCGGGTCGTTTCTGCTGGGTCTTGTGGCCGCTCTGGCAGGCGCCGCCGCCGCAGGCGCACTGGTGGAACTCGTCGTCATTCGCAGGCTCTACGACAAGGACCATCTCGATCAGGTGCTCGCGACTTTCGCCCTGATCCTGATCTTCTCTGAAGGAACGCGATGGGTCTTCGGATCCTTTCCCCTGTTCCTCGATGTACCAGACGTTCTGTCGGGTCCCGTGACGCTTCCAGGTGGCATCGAATATCCGCTTTACCGGCTGACGCTGATTGTCATCGGTCTTCTCGTCGCTCTTGGCCTTTACATGCTGATATCCCGGACCCGGCTCGGCATCCAGATCAGGGCGGGTGAAAACGACCGCGAAATGATCGCGGCGCTCGGCATCGATATCGCCAGGCTCTACACCATCGTCTTCGCCCTCGGCGCGGCGCTTGCGGGTCTCGCCGGCGCATTGGTCGGGGCGATCCAGTCGGTCCAGGTCGGCATGGGCGAACCGGTGCTTATTCTCGCCTTCGTCGTCATCGTCATCGGCGGCATAGGTTCGATCAAGGGCGCGCTTGTCGGGGCCATCCTCGTCGGACTGACGGATACGCTCGGCGGCATTTTCCTGCCCGAGGCGCTGAAGCTTTTTCTCGATCCCTCGACGGCGTCATCCGTCGGATCCTCGCTCGCATCCATGGCGATCTACATTCTCATGGCAGCGGTCCTGATCCTGCGCCCTGCAGGCCTGTTCGGAGCGCGCGCATGATCCGGGAAACCTATCTGAACGCCCTGACGCTCGGGCTCTTTGTCCTCATTCCGGCCTGGGCGCTGTTCGCGGACGAACCTTTCACGATCACGCTGATGACCCGCGCCGCGATCTTTGCAATCGCCGCGATCGGTCTCAACATTGCCCTTGGCATCGGCGGTCTCGTCAGCCTCGGTCATGCGGTCTTCTTCGGCATCGGCGGTT
>JBCDEN010000567.1:0-3308 GCA_039179715.1 Pseudomonadota bacterium | reverse complement strand
GCTTGAAAATGAACCACATTTCCTGCGCTTTCGCTTCTCGCAGTTGGTCAAAACGATCCAAACCAAATTGACTTCTTTTATGAGTCCGTACCCTAAGCGCGCAGCAGCACTTGCCTCGTCGTCTGCAGCCATCTGGAGACTTCCATACCCAGGCTTGCTTCTATCGCGACCTGTAAATTTGAATTGCGCGAAAACTCGGAGGTCAATTCCGCAAAACTCCATGTCAGAAGCGTCGCAGGGGTCGACGTCCGGACGGTGACAGGTGCCGAGAATTGACCTTTCTGGGCAAGGAGCGCGACTGCGCCGACGAAATTGCCTTCCGTGAGGTTGTCGACCTGCCTGGCGTCCTCCTCGACCAAGACCTCGCCTTCGACAATCAGGGACAGGTCTGCAACCAGGTTGCCTTGCATCACCAGGACGGTCCCGGCGGGCACCGTCTTACGGTCTGCCATTCGAAGAAACTTGAATGCGTCGCGCTCGGAAAGGTTCTGCAACGCAATCGCATAAAGATGCCGCTCTTCCTCGGTAAACGGAGCCGGTCGCCTTTCCGCCAGCAGGCGGGCAATCCAGTAGAGATTGATGCAGAGAAAGAAGGTGTTCCACCCGATCGGAGTCCAGAGCGGCGAGCCTTGGAAATAGTAGTAGGGCATCAGAAATGAAATCCCGAGTACCGTCAGGATCCTCAACCAGAATATGTCACGAACGGAGTAGGAACAGAGATAAATGACATTTGCGACATTCACCAAAACATCAAGGCCAACCATCACCTAGCCCTTTTTCTATGACCAATGCAGGTTTAATCTAATCGACCTTACGGCAGAGCGGTAGACAGGGAAAAATCATGTTGGAGACTGCCAGCGATCAACTGACGCGTGCCCTTGAGGCCGCCGCCCGAACCGAAGACAAGGTTCACGCCTACAGGCATCTGTTGGAGCAGGAAGCGCGATCGTCGGCTGTCGCCGCCGACCTGAACGCATCCTCTTCGCCGGTATGCGGCTGGCCGTTCGCAGTCAAGGAGGTCTTTGACGTCGCGGGCGTTCAGACCTCGGGAGGTTCCCGGGCTTATCAGGATCGTGTCGCTGCATTTGACGCCACGGTGGTCGCACGCCTTCGGGCCGCCGGCTGCACACTTCTCGGCACGCAGATCGCGCACGAATTGACCTGTGGTCTCGATCTGCCGCCAACGCGCAACCCATGGGATCTTGAATGCTATCCCGGAGGCTCGAGTGCCGGAGCAGGCGTCTCTGTCGCCGTCGGATCGGCGCGCTTTGCCCTCGGGACGGATGCTGCAGGGTCCGTGCGCATTCCGGCCGCCATGACGGGAACAACCGGTCTCAAACCAACCTGGGGCCTGATAAGTTCGCATGGCGTCATGCGCGAGGCATCGGCGCCATCGATCGATCATGTCGGCATCATTGCGAGGTCGGCGGAAGAGATCGCTCAAATCCTTCCCGTCCTGGCCGATCCGGATCCTTGGGATGCAGCAACACTGCAGCCACGCCCCGGCCGTCACGACGCGGCCGGACACGCGGATCGAATTGCGGTTCTCGGCAATGAGACACTCAATGCCCTGTCGGATATCAATCCTCTCGATGCAGACATCAAAAGCGCGTTCTTGCGCTCTTGCGACGTTTTCCGTCAGGCCGGCGCTGAGATTGTCGAGGTCGAGCTTCCGACGCTGCCAGGAGCAGTTGATGCAATTGTCACGCTCTTCGCCGCTGAGCTGTCTTGCGCCAACGCGCAAGCGATCAAGAAACGCCGGGATCTCTTTGCGCCCACGGTTGCGGACATGATTGAAACGGGGCTGGCAATCCCTGCGGACCGATTGAAGGATGCCGTCGATGTGCGGTTGCATCTGCGCGATGAGTTGTCTGCTGCCTTCGGCTCGGCCGGAGCGCAGTTCCTGCTCACACCCACCACGCCGCGTCCGGCGATGCCGCTGGCGGAATTCGATCCAACAGCAGAACTGGGAACGCTCATACCGTTCACTTGCGGCTTCAACCTGACCGGAAACCCGGCAATCAGCTTGCCCTCAGGCCAGACCAAAGACGGCCTGCCGATTGGACTGCAGATCGTTGGCCGTCACTTCATGGAAGCCGCCTTGCTTGACCTTGCGAGTGAGTTTCAGCGCCGGACGCACTGGCACGAGTTGCGCCCTCCCGTTTGAAACCAGGCATCGCGCTGCCGGTCCGGCAGGCATGTGTCCGCCGACGCATAATGCCGCGTTCTCCGTCAGGCAACAGACTTCATGAACGGCTGAAAATCCCTCATGCTTTTCGCCCGATCGAAACAGCCGAATGCACCGCCGTGTTTCATGTCTTCTGCCGCTGCGAACACCGCGCCGAGCGCAATGCGGGCCAAGCCTGCCCCGACCGAGACACGCGCAACGCCCATATCGGCAAGTTCCTTGCGGGTCATCTGAAAACTCTGCCGTCCGGCAAGCACGTTCAAAGGCGTGTTGATCGCCGCCAGGACTTTGGAAATCTGACCCCTTTCCTTCAGGCGGGGCGCGTAGACGCAGTCTGCGCCGGCGTCTTCAAAGGCGAGCAGCCGCCGGATGGTTTCATCAAGGTCTTCCGGTGTGCTGATCGGTGCCTCGCTCCGGGCTGTGAGCACAAAATCCGGCGCGATCCGGTTCTTCACGTCCACAGCTGCCTTGATCCGTTCCACTGCCGCCTCGTGGGAATAGTAAGACTTTCCGGGATCTGTTGTCTGATCTTCAATGGAACAGCCGGCCAGACCGATTTCGATCGCTCCCCTCACTGTTTCAACCACGTCCTCGGGACTGTCTCCGAAGCCGTTTTCAAGATCGCCGTTTATCGGCACGCTTGTCACCGCGATAATCTCCTGGGCATGCGCCAGCGCGTTGTCGCGGCTGATCAGTCCTTCTGTATCGCGAACGCCTTTTGTCCAGGCATACCCGGCACTTGAGGTCGCCAGGGCGTCAAACCGCATTCCGTCCAGTATGCGTGCCGAACCGGCATCGAACGGGTTCGGCATCAGAAAGGCTTCTCCCTTCTTGTGGAAAGCCTTGAAAGCTGCACGTCGGTCTTGGGTCGTCTGCATGATGTCTTTTCCTTTGATGACTTGAAAGCCAAATCGCGTTTTCGTCTGACATGTGTCATCGGATCGCGAAATCCCAAGAGCCTGAACGAATTAAATCGAAGTAATGATTGGACGGTCAGCACGTTGTTTGAAAACGACGCGCGGGCGGGACCGCGCGAGTGACTTTGTTCAGATGCGTCGTCATCTCCACAAATTTGAAGAAGTAAAATCAGAGGTTTGGCTCATGGTTCAGACACTGCTCG
>JBCDEN010000758.1:0-2224 GCA_039179715.1 Pseudomonadota bacterium | reverse complement strand
GACAATTGCAATTCCGATTACCAGGAACGGATTGATCCAGAAGATCCAGCGCCAGCTCAAAAACACGGTATGGCGCTTGCGGTCACCGGTTCCGTCGGCACCATATTCCTGTCCCTCGGCCCGCTTGTGGGAGGTGCGTTCACCGAGTTTTTAAGCTGGCGCTGGATCTTCTGGATCAATCCGTTCCTGGTGATCGGGATTGCGATTGTCGTGACGCTCACCTGGCGCGACGTCGACCGGCCGCCCGGACGGCGCATCGACTGGACCGGACTGGTGCTGATCGCCGTCGGCATGTTCTGCATCGTCCTTGCGCTCATGGAGGCCGATGACTGGGGCTGGGACAGCCCGCTGATCTGGTGTCTGCTCGTCTGCGGTGTTGCAATGCTCGCCGTGTTCTGCCGGTACGAATTGCGCCAGGAGGCTCCGCTCATCGAAGTCGACCTGTTCGCCAACCCGGTGTTTTCGGCGAGCAACGTGAACCTGTTCATGGCGCAATACGCGAAGATGCCGATTTTCGTATTCGTCGCCCTTTATGCGCAGACGGAGCTGAAGCTCAGCGCACTTGCCGCCGGGTTGCTGGTCATGCTGGCCCCGATTCCGCAGCCATTCGTTGCTGCCTATTGCGGCCGGCTTGTCGGCAAGACGCATCCGCGCAAACTTGCCTTTATCGGTCACCTGCTTCTGCTGGCCAGTCTGCTCTGGCTGATTTTCACCGCGCCGCTGAACAACACGCTTCTGTTTGCGCTCGGCCTGCTCGTTGCAGGCTTTGCGTTTCCGTTTCTGTTCCTGCCGAGCCGGGCGGCAATCATGGGTTCGCTCCCGGAATACAAACACGGGCAAGGTGGCGGTATCGCGATGGCGGCACAGATGATCGGGGGCACTGTGGGCCTCTCCGCCTCGAGCGCGGCGTTCGCGCTCGGCGGCTACGAGGCCGTTTTTGGTCTTGCCTCTCTGCTGGTTGCGCTGGCGTTCGTCTATGCCTTGATCGCCTATCGGAAGGTCTGAGACCCACGCCAACCTCCGGCCGGGCGGCAGAATTCATTTGAATTGTTCGTTATTTCGAGTATTCTCGAATTATGGAAAAAGAAGACGCCCTGAATGCGCTGGCCGCGCTCGGTCAGGAAACACGCCTCGACGTATTTCGCCTGCTGGTGAAAGCCGGAAAAGAAGGCATGACCGCCGGTGCCATTTCAGACGCACTCAACGTTCGCCCGAACACCCTGTCGACCCACCTCGGCGCCCTCTCGCGTTCCGCACTCGTGCAGGCTGAACGCGACGGGCGCTCGATTCACTACAGTGCCGATCTTGCAACCATGCAGCATCTGGTGACCTTTCTTCTGCAGGATTGCTGCGGCGGGAACCCGGATCTGTGTGCACCGATCGCCAATCTGTTTTCTCCCGATTCGTGCTCGGAACCACAACGTCACTGACGCCAAGATCAAGGTGGGCTACCTGACAATGCGCAATGCTCTCATTCTATGTACGGCGAACTCCGCCCGCTCGGTTCTGGGTGAGGCCTTGCTGCGCCATCTCGGCGATGGCAAGTTCGCGACCTTTTCAGCGGGCTCGACACCAAGAGGGTCGGTCAATCCCGACGCCTTGACCTGTCTGGAGCGGCACGGACTTTCCGCCGAAGGTTTCCGGTCCAAGAGCTGGGAAGAGTTTGCGGGCGTGGACGCGCCGAAGATGGATCTGATCATCACCGTTTGCGACAACGCGGCCGGCGAGGCCTGTCCGGTCTGGCCGGGTCACCCGATGGTCGTGCACTGGGGCATTCCGGACCCCGCCTCGGTGGAAGGCAACGACGATGCACGCGGTGCGGCCTTCGATCTGGCCTATCAGCGCCTGGAACGGCGGATCAACAACATGCTCGCCCTTGGCGATGATGTGTTTCACGCCGAAGACGGCAAAAGCAGACTGGCGGCCATCGGCGCCATTTCCGACTAACCGGGGTTTCCTTCATGTCAGAATTCAGTTTGAACCGGCGCCTGACCGCCGAGGCGCTTGGCACCGCAATGCTTGTCGGCACGGTGGTCGGTTCGGGGATCATGGCCGACAGGCTGTCCGACGATGTCGCCGTTTCCCTTCTCGGCAACACCATCCCGACGGGGGCCATCCTTGTCGTCCTGATCACGATCCTCGGGCCGATTTCCGGTGCGCATTTCAATCCGGCCGTTACCTTCGTCTTCTGGCTGAAACGCAACCTGAGCCTCGCCGTCGGTCT
>JBCDEN010000686.1:0-2616 GCA_039179715.1 Pseudomonadota bacterium | reverse complement strand
GCCAAACAGGGTGTCCAGCCGTCAGTTTATGCAAAACCCATGTCGGTTCAGTGATGTTCCAGGAGACTGTCCTGGTCGGAATACTCGTCGGGCTCAGGTGTCCGCATCACGTTTGACGCCTTGCGGGTTCTTTTCCGGCGCTCCGTCGGCGAGAAGCCGAATTTCTCCCGGTAGACGCTTGCAAAATGCGCCTGGTCGACAAAACCCGTCGAGAAGGCAACCTGCGCAACGGCCATGCGGGTCTTGCGCAGCAGTTCATCGGCCTTTTGCAGGCGGATATCCATGTAACAGCGCATCACGGAAATGCCGAGATCCGACTTGAAATTGCGCTGCAGCTTGCGCGAGCTGACACCGGCGAGCATGGCGATCTGGTCCAGTGTCAGAAGATCGCTGACGTGGCTCTCCATCAGGTCGACGGCCGCCGTCACGCAGCTGTTGACGCCGGTGTTGCTTCCGAGATACCGCGAACGCAGCGGTTCGTCCGCGCTGCGCATGCCGCTGTGAACCAGCCAGTCGCTGACTGTGGTCGCAAGCTCCGCTCCGAGTTCCGATTTCACGAGGGCGAGCATCATGTCGAGCGACGCGACCCCGCCGGCGCAGGAGTAACGGTTCCGGTCGATGACGAAGATCCGCCGCTCCAGAAAATACCCGTCCGAAAGCGCGTTGAGTTCTTCGAAATGCTCCCAGTGAACCGTGAAGCGCCGGTCCTCCATCAGACCGGCTTTCGCCAGAAGCGCGCCGCCGCCGGAGATTCCCCCAAGGGCGACCCCATGCGCCGCGAGTTTGCGACGCTGTGCGTAAAAGGCCGTGTTCTCGGCCTCGCCAAGACTGGTCCCGGCGGCAACGATCAACAGATCGACCTGGTTGCTCAGGATGCCAAGCGGTTCCGTTTCGATATAGGCACCGCAGGAGGCGCGCGCCCGGCCGGCATTTTGCGAGTAGTAGGTCAGCTGGAAAAACTCGGACCCGCCCAGAAGATTGGCAGCTCTCAGGGGTTCGATCGCCGACGCGACCGACATGAGCGCGTAGCCGTCGACCAACAGAAAACCTATCTTGCGTCGTCTGGTCTCGCTTTGCATTCCAATATCTTAGGTGGTCTCAACCTGAGAAGCTAGGCTGATAGGGTGGTTTCGAACTTGTCCCGCCATAGTAGAGCCTGACAACGTGTTCTGCCTCGGCGAAGAACAGCCATCGCGAGGCGAAAGCGCCAACCAGATAGCACAGCGTTGCAAGGATTGCGGTGAACGGATTAACGGGCAGAAGCGCCACGATGATCAACGGCACGACGATCATGCCGGCAAAAGCGATGATGCGCAGCTTCTGGACGTGCTTGCGTCCGACCACATGCACCATTTCCTTCAGAAGGTAGTTCGATCCGGTATGGGGGGGTTCAAACAGCCGAGCAGTGCCAAGTTCTCCCAGTCCGGTTGCGGTTTCGATCGTGTGCCCGCTTTCGGCAAACTGGCGGTCGCCAAGAACCCAGTGCAGGATCTGGAAGCCGCCTGCCAGAAGCAGCAAAACGAGCGCCGCACCGGTTTGTTGCGCCAGGATCGCCCCGCCTGCGAGTGACACGGTCAGCATATGCACAGGCGTCAGCCAGTGGTTCCAGCGCGGCACCGTCTTCAGCTGCGCGTAGATCATCGATGTCGCCACGACGGTGGCGATGGAAAGGATTGCGCCGAGCAGCCCGAGCGGAAAGACGGAGACACCGACAAAGACCGCAGCCGCCCCATAGATCGCCAGGATGATCAACGCCCCTGTCGACAGCCACGCCTCCCGTGACAACCAGCTTGTGCGCCACTGGGTGAAGGCTTTCAGCGCGCGCTGCGGATTGCCAAGGTGGAAGGTGGAGGCCACGAGACCGCCAACCGCAAGCGCAAAGGCTACGGCGAAATAGAAGAACGCTTCCGCGCCATGAACGGCGGGCAGGCCCAGTCCGAGGAACGTGAGAAAGCCGAACCCGAGACCGGAGAGGACGGTAAAGACGATAACGGAAGGAGCCGGATGCATCAGAGCGCCTCCAGTCGCTTGTCGAGCCAGGCGAGAAACCCTTTCGGTTCCTCGGCAACAGGCTCAAGAAGGGGTGTGAGAACATCCATGTCCTGCAACTGGTCCTTTGGCCGGGGCGGCAGGTACTTGTTGACCGGCTTGGTTCCCTGTTCCGGCATCAGGTCCATGCCGCCACGCTCTGCAACCAGTTTCGACACGTTGCTGTCCGGGTCGGCAAAGTCGCCGAAATGGCGCGCACCGGCCGGGCACGTTCTGACGCAGGCGGGAACGCGGTCTTCCTCGGGAAGGTTCTCGTTGTAGATCCTGTCCACGCAGAGCGTGCACTTCTTCATGACACCGGCGGCGGCATCCAGTTCGCGCGCGCCGTAGGGACAGGCCCAGGCGCACAATCCGCAGCCGATACAGGCGTCCTCGTTGACGAGAACAATCCCGTCTTCGGTGCGCTTGTAACTGGCGCCTGTCGGGCAGACCGTGACGCAGGGCGCATCCTCGCAGTGAAGGCAGGACTTCGGGAAATGGACGGTCTGGCTGCAACCGCCGCCTTTCGGTTCCACTTCGTAGCTGTGAATGCGGTTGAGGAAGGTGCCGACGGGATCGCCGCCATAG
>JBCDEN010000165.1:0-7493 GCA_039179715.1 Pseudomonadota bacterium | reverse complement strand
GCCGATTTCCGGTGCGCATTTCAATCCGGCCGTAACCTTCGTGTTCTGGCTGAAACGCAACCTGAGCCTCGCCGTCGGCCTCAGCTACATCGCGGCCCAGATTGCCGGGGGCATATGCGGCACGCTCATCGCCCATGTCATGTTCGAAGAAGCCGTGCTTCAAGCCTCGACGACAGCGCGGACCGGGCCTGCACAATGGGTGGCGGAAATCGTCGCGACCTTCGGCCTGCTCGCCAGCATCCTGGCCGGTATCCGGTTTCGCGAGGAGGCGGTGCCCTGGCTCGTCGGGCTCTATATCACCGCCGCCTACTGGTTCACCGCGTCAACGTCCTTTGCCAATCCCGCAGTCGCGATCTCGCGCGCCTTCACCGACACGTTCGCAGGTATTCGCCCGATTGATCTGCCGGGCTTCATCGTCGCGGAGTTCATTGGAGCGGCCCTAGCGCTTGCGCTGTTTTCTTGGCTGCTGACTGCGGAAAAACCAGCCGGCCAGGGTGCTGCAAGCTCTTAGAACTGCGCCGGTTCAAAGGGTTTTCTTCATGAACCAGCGCCGGTGATCCGGCAGGGCCTGGCCGCGCAAATTTCCAAGAAGGCCGAAATCCTCGTAGCCGTGCTTGAGGTAGAACCTGTGTGCGGCTTCATTTGAGGTATCCAGCCAGGCCCCGTGGCAGCCGAGCCGCCGGGCCTCGTGTTCTGCCAGTTCCACAAGGCGTGCACCGAGCCCCGCCCCGCGAACGCTGTCCTCCACCCAGAGCGTCTTGATCAGGAGCCAGTGGTAGGATGTGCTTGCGCTGAGACCACCGAGCAGCTTGCCCTTTTCGTCGGTTGCCTTCAGCACGAAAGCCTCGTTGTCCGATTGCTCGTTTTCCTCGGCCAGCGCATGCAGAAGGCGGTCCTCAATGGTCGCGGCAATCGTCGCCTTTTCCTTGTCATCTGCAAAAGAGATTTCGACGTAGCTCATGTCCGTCCGTCACTTAACCGCCCAGCCCGTACCAGTTTCAACCGGTCCCCGGAGCCGCGTCAAGATTTGAGCGATACCGGATGAGGCCGCAGTCCTCCTGCCGAACCGCGTCAGATCGCCTGCATGGGCGACTTGCGTATCTTGCGATGGCGCTTGTCCAGCCGGAGCGTGACGATGGCGAAGACGATCCAACTGGTGTGAAAGACCACGCCTGCAAGAAAGACGAGATAGCCTGGCACGGGACCGATTGCTGCTCGCTCGAAGGCCTCGGAGAGCTCGGTCAGGGGCACGGGGTGAATGGCAAGCTTGCCGAAATAGGCGACCGCCTGGATGGCGAGGATCCAGGAATAGTTGCTGCGCAGGCGCCGCCCGGCAGCCCGGACGAGGCTGATGTGATAGTGCGGCGTTTCGTAGTCATCGGCGAGGAGCTTCGCCCATTCGCCGTCCCACGGCACCTTCCTGCCGTAAAGGATCGGCGCGTAGAAATCAGATTCCATCAGCCGGGCGCGGGCACGGAACATGTTGTAGTAGCGGTAGCGCCGCGCCTCGAAGATCAGGAAGACGGTGACGAGCAGGCCGACGAGCACCATCGGCAGGGGCGATGCCTCGCGATTAGCGAAGGTTGCCGAAAGGGCAATGCCCGTCGTGACAACGGCCCAGTTGGTGGTGTTGTCGAGACGTGTGCGCCAGTGGGTGCTGCGGAAAACCTCGGCCCGGTAGAGATGGGCAAGCGCGCCGATGGTGCCGGACTCAATGTCCTGCTTCGGCCAGTCCTCCCCGGCATTTTCCTTCGACATGCCACTGCCCTATCGGTTTTCCTGCACAATCCTAGCGTTGGAATACGGAGTGGTCGAGTATCAATCCAGCTTTGCCCGCAACGGGTAACACGCCCTGGCTGCAAACAAGGAAATGACACTTTTGAATGTAGCATGTCGCAGGAATTCAAATTAGGTTGGATCTGTCATGTGTTTTCCGAAGTACCGTTTCCTTTCCACGATTTTGCCTGCGCTCGTTGTTGTGCTTGAATTCAGCGCGAGCGCGTCAGCCATGAGTTGCACGAGGCCCGCGCCGACGGAGCATATCGAAACCACGCCGATTATCTTTTACGGATACCCGGAAGGTGGTGCGGGCGGTCCAAAAGACATGAAGGTGCGCGAGGTCACGTTCAAAGTGTTACGTGCTTACAAGGGCGTCGAGGGAGACCATGTTACGATCAGGTACGAAAATGATCACGGCGCGAACATGGGCTGGGGTTTTCGCGACAACAGCGCCACCCTTGTTTTCGCTCAAAAATCGAGATCTTCCACAAGTGCGTCAGGCGAATTGCATTATTGCAATATGATCACCTATCACGGCCGCCCAAATTTACATGCGGAATATTGGGATCTGTTGGTCGGCATGACACCGTAGGGTGCAGGCTTCAGTCACCTGAATCTGAAGTTCGACTCCGTTTGCAGCGGGCTTCGAACGAACTTCAAATTCACCGCACCAGGCAAGGATTGAAACACTGGCAACAAGCCGATTGCTCAGACGTTGTTCCGCCCAGGTGCTGCATCGCGCGGCTCCTCTGTTCTTCCTAAAAGAGTGCCAAGATGCGCTATTCCAACCTGTTCTGGTTTGCAGCCTTTTTCACCGCCATCTGGAATGGCTGGATGTTCATCAATTTTACCGTCGGCGCGTTCTATCATCCCATGTCGGCAAAAGGAGACATGTTGCGGCTGGTCAAGGAAGTGGCACTCCTCGCGCCGGTTCCAATCGCAGTCGTTGTGTTCCTTGTTTGGCTCTGGCGCCGACCACTCGCGGAGCGAACCTATTTCATTGGTCTGGTTTTGCTTTTGGTTGCAACACTTTTGCCGTTTTTACCGCGCATTGAAGGAAACCATCGTGAAGCCTACTGGCTGGGCGACACGCAGCATGAAATCCCCTGGTACTACGGGCCTTACAATGGCAGTAACGAGCCAGGTGGCAAACTGTTCTGGGTCAGCGTTTCCTTTCCAGAGCTTGAGCCACGCTACAGAACCCGCAGTCGCTTGATCACCATTGGTAAATCCGTGGATTTCAACAACGGCGAAGGCGGCGATGCCCAGGGCGAGCCCTGCACCAAATACCAGACTTACATAAAGTGTGAGTGGCGGCGCGGGAACTTTGTTTACATGACCGTCAACCACCCCGAGCTTTTTCCTTCGGACGTTTCAAAGTTCAAGGCGTCCGTTATCGATCTGCTTGACAGCTTCGAGGTTGGGGAACCCGAATAGCTGGCGCCGGGCAAGGTTCTGAACACCGACGCTATTGAGGTGTTCGACACTATTGCAACCCTTGAAAGTACGGCGCAACAGCCCTTTCGCCTGACAACTATTTCCGCTTCTTGTTCATCGCCGCCGCGAGCGCTGCCGCCATGGCGTTGTTGCCACCACCGCCATCGCTGGAACCTTTCGGAGCGCCGCCTTTGCCGCCGCCACCGCGCGGGCTGCCGTCACCGGGCCCTCGGCCGCCCGGACCGCGCTGGTTCTGATTGCGGTTGCCTTGACTGCGGTTGCCGGGTCCGGAGCGATCCCTGTCCGAGCGGTCCCGCTGGCCCTGATAGTCGGCCTGGGATTTCATGGTCATGGAGATCCGTTTGCGGGGAACGTCCACGTCGAGGATCGTTACCTTGACGATATCACCCGCCTTGACCACCTGGTGCGGGTCGTCGACGAACCGGTCGGCGAGCTGGGAGACATGAACCAGGCCGTCCTGATGCACGCCGACATCGACGAAGGCTCCGAAATTGGTGACATTGGTGACCGTACCTTCCAGCTTCATGCCCGGCTTCAGGTCGGAGATTTCCTCGACACCGTCCTGAAGGGAGGCGGTCTTGAATTCCGGGCGCGGGTCGCGGCCCGGCTTTTCAAGTTCGGAGAGAATGTCCCGGACGGTGGGCAGGCCGAATTTCTCGTCGGTGAAATCCGACGGGTCGAGGGCCTTCAACACGGACGGGTCGCCCATGAGCTGGCGGACATCCCGGCCGCAGGCTTTCACGATCCGTTTGGCAAGCGGGTAGGCTTCAGGGTGGACCGAAGAGGCATCGAGCGGTTCCCTGCCGCCCGTGATGCGCAGGAACCCGGCGCAAAGTTCATAAGCCTTGGCCCCAAGACGTGGAACATCCTTCAGCTGCGAGCGCTTGTCGAAGCGTCCGATCGTGTCGCGATGCTCAACCACGGCCCTGGCCAGACTGTCGGAAAGGCCCGAGATTCTTGAGAGCAGTGCAGGCGAGGCGGTGTTGAGATCGACACCGACCGCATTCACCGCATCCTCGACGACGGCGTCCAGCGCGCGGGCGAGCTTCGACTGGTTGACGTCGTGCTGGTACTGGCCGACGCCGATGGATTTCGGCTCGATCTTGACGAGTTCGGCAAGCGGATCCTGCAGGCGGCGGGCAATGGAGGCGGCACCGCGCAGCGAGACATCGATATCCGGCATTTCCTTTGCGGCGAGTTCGGACGCCGAATAGACGGAGGCGCCCGCCTCGTTGACGATCACCTTGACCGGACGCTGTGCGGCCGGAATGTCGGCGAGGACGTCACCGGTGAGCTTGTCGGTTTCCCGGCTGGCCGTGCCGTTGCCGATGGCGATCAGGCCGACCTTGTGTTTTGCGATGAGCGCCAGCAGGGCGACACGCGAACCGGAGACATCGTTGCGCGGCTGGAACGGATAGATCGTCGCCGTGTCGACCAGCTTTCCCGTGTCGTCAACGATGGCAACCTTCACGCCCGTGCGAATGCCCGGGTCGAGGCCGAGCGTCGACCTTGCGCCTGCAGGCGCGGCCAGTAGAAGGTCCTTCAGGTTCCTGGCGAACACCTGGATGGCCTCTTCCTCGGCCTTGTCGCGCAGGACACCCATCAGGTCGAGCTCAAGATGAAGCGCCAGTTTCACCTTCCAGGCGAAACGGGCGACATCCATCAGCCACTTGTCCGCCGGACGGCCCCTGTCTGCAATCGCATAGGTGTCGGCGACCATCTTCACGGCTGGAAGGACAGGAGAGACGTCGTCGGCATTGACGGTCAGGTCAACGGAAAGGATGCCTTCGTTCCGGCCCCTGAACAGCGCGAGCGCGCGGTGGCTCGGGATTTTCGACCATTTTTCGGAATAATCGAAATAGTCGGCAAACTTCGCGCCCTTTTCAGCCATGCCGTCAACCAGTTTCGATTGCACCACACCCCGGTCTTCGACATAGCGGCGCAGGCGGCCGACCAGCGCGGCGTTTTCGGCAAAGCGTTCCATCAGGATCTGGCGGGCACCGTCAAGCGCCGCCTTCGTGTCGGCGATGCCTTTCGTCTCATCCACGAAGGGAGACGCCTCGGTTTCCGGCGTTCTGGCCGGATTGCCCAGGAGCAGATCGGCGAGCGGTTCCAGTCCGGCTTCACGCGCGATCTGTGCTTTCGTGCGCCGTTTCTTCTTGAAGGGCAGGTAGATGTCTTCCAGCTGAGACTTCGTCTCGGCGGCCTGAATGCCGGCGGTTAGCTCATCGGTGAGCTTGCCCTGTTCCTCGATTGAACGGGTGATCGCGACGCGCCGATCCTCCAGTTCACGCAGGTAGACCAGCCGCTCCTCAAGCTTGCGGAGCTGGCTGTCATCGAGCCCTCCGGTCGCTTCCTTGCGGTAGCGCGCGATGAAAGGAACGGTTGAACCCTCATCCAGCATTTGAACGGTGGCATTCACCTGTCCTGCCTTGCAGCCGATCTCGTCTGCAATGCGATGCGCGATGCGCAGGGCGACGTCGCCCGCCGCCGCCTTTCCGCTGTTCGCGTGTTCAGTGCCTGTGGAAGAAATACTGGTCATGTCTGCTGCGTCTCATGCATGGTCGAATTCGAGCGTGCAAGATATTCTGCCCTGATCCGGTCGAAAAGAGTTCCGGCTTCACCGTCCACCGGCAAATTTCGGCCCGGGTACACGGTCGTTATCACGCGCGACCGACGATCTTGGCCAATAATCTTCCCGGTAGAAACAAGTCTAGAAGATTTCCGCAATCCGGAGACACTTCTTGATCGTTATCCGGAGTTTGACGAACGGAATGTAACAAAATGCGTATTTTGCAGTACCCGTTTGGCGTTATTCTTTTGCATAATTGTCGCGGTCGACTTTAGAGTTGTGCAACGCAAAAGCGTCGCGGGGGACGTGCACAGGATCTGGTTTGGTCCGGCTAATTGGTCACCGGGCTGGATGGAAAAGGGGGAAGTGAAAGATGGCACGTGGACGACCGCGAAAAATACAGGCCAAGGATGCATTGCAATCCGTGATGGTCGCGTTCTGGCAGAATGGATACTCCGGCACGTCCATGAACGATCTGGCCGATGCATCCGGCATGGCGAAGCCGGGGCTCTACGCGTCCTTCGGAGACAAGGAAGCCCTGTTCGAAAAGGCGTTGCTGCACTACTTCGAAACCTATGGTGGTCCGGTGTTTGCGCGGCTGCAGGAAGCGCGGAAACACGTCGTCGACGACTTCAGGGATTTCCTGGGCGCGATTGCGGATCTGACGCTGGACCGGTCCACGCCCTCCGGCTGCTTTCTGGTGAATGCCATTGTCGATTGCACTTATGGGCCCGAGCGTCATCGCGAGGTCGTCAACGGCTTGCGGGAATCCCGGTATGAGGCCATTCGGGAACGTCTTCTGAAAGCTGCGGGCGCCGGCGACATGGCGCCTGACGCCAATATCGACAATGCCGCGACTTTTCTTGACGGCCAGTTTTCCGCAATTGCGATGCTGGGCCGGAGCGGCATCAGCGAACCGGATCTGAAAACCTTCATCGAAACGGGATTGCGCGTGCTTCCGATCCGTGACCCGGAGACAGTGTTCGACGGCGATGTGTTCAGCCTGCCTACTTTACGACAGTAATTCTTTCGGCAGCACGTGTGACCGCCGTATAGAGCCAGCGGCTCTTGTGCTCGCGAAACGCCCAGCTTTCATCGAACAGGATCACGTCATCCCATTGTGAGCCCTGTGCCTTGTGCACCGTGAGCGCATAGCCGTAGTCGAACTCGTCCGCCTTGCGCCGGATCGCGTAAGGGATGCTCTCCGCACCATCCTCGAACATGGCCGGCAGGACTTTCACCTTCACAGTTGTTTTTGCAATGTCCTCTTCGGAGACGACATCGAAACGGAGCGTGTTGCCGCGCGGCTGACGCAGCCGCTTGACCGCCCACAGGCCGCCGTTCAACAAGCCCTTGGTCTTGTCGTTGCGCAGGCACACGAGCTTGTCGCCGACAGCCGGCATTGGCGTGGTAAAATTCTTGAGCTCGCGAATGCGCCCATTGTAGAGCCGTCGCGTCTTGTTGGTTCCCACAAGCACCTGATCGGAGGTCAGGATCTGGTCCTTGTCGATCTCGGTCCGGTGAATGACCTTGCTTTCGCCGAAGGTGCCGTAGTCAAGCTTGCCGCCGTCCCGGATCGTCATCGACATGCGCACGATCGGATTGTCCCGAGCCTGGCGGTGCACTTCGGTCAGCATGACATCCGGCTCGGCCTCGGTGAAGAATCCGCCTCCCTTGACAGGGG
>JBCDEN010000653.1:0-2819 GCA_039179715.1 Pseudomonadota bacterium | reverse complement strand
GGCGGCGATACGCCGGATATCTCGGGAACGGTGCGCATCGGTGCTCCGGATGGATTCGGCGTTGCCTATCTCGCACCCAGGCTCGGCAAATTGACGGCAAGGCACCCCGGCCTGACGGTTCAGCTTGTGCCGGTCGCGCGCTCGTTCTCGCTGTCGCGCCGCGAAGCGGACATCGCTGTCACGATCGACCGGCCCGAGACCGGACGTCTCGTCGCAGGCAAACTGGTTGACTATGCCCTTGGCCTTTATGCCTCGAAATCCTATTTGGACGACCGCGGCACGCCGGCCTCGCCGGCCGATCTAGGCGCGCACGACCTTATCGGCTACGTCGAAGATCTTCTCTATTCGCCGCAACTCAATTACGGCACCGAGTTCAGCAAGGACTGGACGGCACGTTTTGAAATCGCATCCGCACTTGGGCAGACGGAAGCAGTTCGAGGGGGCGCCGGCATAGGCATCCTCCACGATTTTATCGCACGCGAAGATCCTGATCTTGTTGCCATTCTGCCTGAAATGAAACTGCACCGGGCTTACTGGATGGTCACCCACGAAAGCTCACGTCCGCTACGCCACGTCGCAGCCGTCCAGGATTTTCTGCGCGATCAGGTCGCGCGCGACAGGGCGATATTCTGAACCTCTGTCAGACGGCGCGCCATTCACGCGTTTCTTCGACCCAGTCCCGCGTGCGCTGGCCGGGATCCCGGTTACGCGTGACGTCACTGATGACCGCGATACTGTCCGCGCCGCTGCGCAGAACCTCACCGGCCCTTTCCAGGGTAATCCCGCCAATGGCCACGAGGGGCAGATTGCCGACCTGCTTCTTCCAGCCGGTCACCTTTTCAAGGCCTTGCGGTGCCCACTTCAAGGTTTTCGAACGGGTCGGGAATACGGGACCAAGCGCGATGTAATCAGGTGCAACGGCGAGCGCGGTTTCCAGTTCCGCGCCGTCATGCGTGGAAACGCCAAGGCGTATTCCGGCGCGGCGGATCGCCCCGACATCCGCGCCATCCAGATCTTCCTGGCCGAGATGTACAAAATCACAGGCCTCGTCGATTGCAAGTTGCCAATGGTCGTTCACAATCAGCTGGCAGCCATGTTTTGCGCATATGGCCTTCGAGGCTGCGATTTCCGCTCGAAGAACGTCTTCGCGCACAGCGTCCTTGATGCGCAGTTGCAGCAAGTTCACCCCCAGTGGAACCAGCCGCTCGACCCAGGCTGAGCTGTCGACGATCGGGTAGAATGGATCGAGTTGCATGTGGTCCCTCAAAATATGCTGCTGCCCGGCTTTCATTCAGTCGCCGTGCTGTGCACATGTTCTCAAAAATGCGTCGAATTCAAGCTTGGTCGTCAATCTGAACACCCGAAGATGCGGCGGTGGATTTTCGTAGATTGCGCGCAGCTTGGCACGCGCCGTATGCCTTGTACGCCAGATGAAACCGAGAAATTCGATTGATTGCAGATCGAACCTTTCCGGGCAACCGTCAGGCAGGTCCGGACGTGTCTTGCCGTAATGGACGACAGACCTTTTCAGGGCCCTGAACATGCGCAAACCCACGGGAACATCCAGCCAGACGAATGTGTCAGCCCTGGCAACCCGTTCGGAATAGGTGTTCGAGTGTCCGCCTTCGAAGATCCACCGGTCCTGAATGTGCACCTCATGGGTCATGCGATCCTTGTCTTCGCGCACGCGCTCCACCCATCCGGCGCACCAGTGGATCTTGTCCATATGGAAGACCGGCAGACCGGTCTGCTCTCCCAGCTGCCGCGCAAGCGTGCTTTTCCCGGAGCCCGGGCCACCGACGATCATGACACGTTTCATTGAGTTGCTTCCGGAAGCGGTTGCTGGACGGCTGTTATACACGCCCGCGATCGGCTGAACAGATGGAAACAGACTGTTCAATGGACACATTCGGCGCCGCGGCCCTATCTAAAGGCCAGAGCAGAGTTTGACGGCAAGGAGAGGTCAATGAGCTGGTTGAACAGTCCGGATCCCATACCGGGTGTCGCGTCAAGTTGCGACCCGATCGACACGATAATCGTACCGCGCACATCCGATCTTGGCGGCTTTTCCGTTCGAAGGGCCCTGCCCTCCGCGAAGCGCCGCATGGTTGGCCCTTTCATATACTTCGATCAGATGGGCCCGGCCGAGCTTCTGGTCGGCGGCGGCGTCGACGTGCGCCCCCACCCCCATATCGGCCTCGCAACGGTTACCTATCTGTTCGAGGGGGAAATGTACCACCGCGACAGCCTCGGCACGGAAATCGCGATTGCACCGGGCGCGCTCAACTGGATGAGTGCCGGCAAGGGCATTGTGCACTCCGAGCGGGAGCGGCCCGAACGCATGACCGAAAAACGGCCGCTGTTCGGTCTGCAGAGCTGGGTGGCGCTTCCCAAACATCTTGAGGAAGGCAACCCGACGTTCCAGCATCACGGCACGGACGAACAGCCGGAATTTGCCGACAACGGCGCATCGGTCAAACTGATCGCCGGCAGCCTTTACGGGCACGCCGCACCGGTGAAGACGGCATCGGACATGTTCTATGCGGACATCTCCCTGGAACCGGGCGCAAGAGTTCCGCTCGATGCGGGCTGGGAAGAGCGCGGTCTTTACACGATCTCCGGCCAGATCTCGATTGCGGGCCAGGCGTTCGACCCGGCACAGCTGCTTGTCTTCAAACCGGGCGATCATCTCGTCATCGAGAACAACACGCCCAATCCGGCGCGCTTCGTCGTGCTTGGCGGTGAGCCGATGGACGGTGACCGCTATATCTGGTGGAACTTCGTCTCCTCCTCCAAGGAACGCATCGAGCAGGCCAAGG
>JBCDEN010000452.1:0-4149 GCA_039179715.1 Pseudomonadota bacterium | reverse complement strand
GCCCGCAGCCTGGCCCCGCGCGCTTTCTCGGCAATCGCGCGCGCCCGGCATATTCTCGTTGACAAGGCCGCCATCATGTCCGGACCGGATCTGATGGTCAGCAACGTGATGGCCTTCAACAACGAACCCAGAACCCTGCTTGCGGTGGCGGCATCGGCAGAAGCCCGCGCCACGCATCCGGTTGCGCAGGCCTTGAGGCAACTCGCCATGCAATGGCGCGTCGCAGTCAGAACGCCGGACAGGTATGAACCGGAAGCCGGTCTCGGCGTCACTGCCCTTCTGGGTGGACAGACTGTTGTGCTCGGAACCCCCGATCTCCTGAAACGTCTGAAAATCGACAGCTTTACCGCCGATGCGATTGCACGCTCGCTGGAAGCGGACGGCAAGACCGTGCTGCGTGTTGCCGTCGGAGGACGGGTCGTCGGTGTCCTGGGGCTCGAGGGGACGCTTCGCCAGGATGCAGGGGTCGCAGGCCGGGCCCTGCACTGCGAAGGCCTTGAACCTTGGCTCCACACCAATGACAGCCTGAAGACAAGACAAGCGCTGGCGGAGATGCTCGGCATGAATGCGCCGGAGGAAACCGTCCCGGGAGAAACGGCAACAGATGCGTCTGTGCGCCTGTTCGAACCCGGCGAATGTCTGATCCTTTCGCTCTCGGGAGACAGGCAAGCGCTGGAACTCTTCGAAAGCACCCCATCCGCGCTGACGTGCGGCGGCGAAGTCCGGCCCCTTGCGGTCAGCGACTGCGAGAATATCGGCGCCTTTCCGGCGCTCAAGGCCCTGGCAAGCCGGCGCGATCTGCTTGCCGTGCGTGCGCGTCAAACGCTGGTGGCGCTTTGGGCCGGCTGCGGACTGCTTGGCGCTTCCGGCCTTGCCTCGATCTTTTTCGCGCCGCTCGTATTTGGTGCCGCACTTGCCATTCTTCTGATCTTCGCGCGGATATCCGTCGCCGGCGTCTTTCCGGCGCGCTGCTGAGTGCAAGAATCTCAGCAGGCGGAACCACTTTGCCTCCGGATCGCCTTTACAGCTCACAGCGCCTGGTGTTTATCCTGCCCGGAGACTTGAAATGAGTGAGGGATGAGGCGCCAATGAGCGACAAAGGAACGCCGAAGCTGCGGTCAGCGGCCTGGTTCGACAATCCGGGTAACCCGGGCATGACGGCGCTCTACATCGAGCGCTATCTGAATTTCGGCATCACGCGCGAGGAACTTCAATCCGGCAAACCGATCATCGGCATTGCCCAGACCGGTTCGGACCTGTCGCCCTGCAACCGGCATCATCTGGAGCTGGCGAAACGTGTCCGGGAAGGCATACGCGACGCCGGCGGCCTTGCCTTCGAGTTTCCCGTCCATCCGATCCAGGAGACCGGCAAACGGCCGACTGCCTCGCTCGACCGGAACCTGGCCTATCTGGGACTGGTCGAGCTTCTCTACGGCTACCCCATTGACGGTGTGGTTCTGACGATCGGTTGCGACAAGACCACGCCCGCCTGCCTGATGGCTGCGGCCACCGTCAACATTCCAGCCATTGCGCTCTCCGTCGGCCCGATGCTCAACGGCTGGTACAAGGGTGAGCGGACCGGTTCGGGTACCATCGTGTGGAAGGCGCGCCAGATGCTTGCTGCCGGTGAGATCGACTATGCCGGTTTCATGGATCTCGTCGCCTCGGCAGCGCCTTCCGTCGGTTACTGCAACACGATGGGAACCGCGACGACGATGAATTCTCTCGCCGAGGCGCTCGGAATGCAGCTGCCCGGGGCCGCCGCCATCCCGGCGCCCTACCGCGAACGGGGCGCGATATCCTTCGAGACCGGCAAGCGCATCGTGGACATGGTTCATGAAGACCTGAAGCCTTCCGACATCATGACCAGGGAAGCGTTTGAGAACGCCGTCGTGATCAATTCGGCGATCGGTGGCTCCACCAATGCCCCGATCCACCTCAACGGGGTCGCGCGGCATGTCGGCGTCGAGCTCGATAATGACGACTGGCAGAGCCTCGGGCATGATGTACCGCTCCTGGTCAATCTGCAGCCGGCCGGCGAGTATCTCGGCGAAGATTACTTTCACGCGGGCGGCGTGCCTGCCGTCGTTGCGGAACTGCTGCGGCATGGCAAGCTGCCGCATCCCGATGCAGTCACCGCAAATGGCGAGACCATCGGCAAAAACTGCGAGGGGATCGTCACGGATCTGCCGGACGTGATCAAAACGTTCGAGGCACCAATGATGGAGCGGGCCGGCTTCATCAATCTGAAGGGAAATCTTTTCAACAGCGCGATCATGAAGACCAGCGTGATCTCAAAGGAATTCCGGGACCGCTATCTCTCCAATCCGGATGATCCTGAAGCCTTTGAAGGTCGGGCGATCGTTTTCGAAGGACCTGAAGACTATCACGACCGGCTCGATGATCCCGATCTGAACATCGACGAAAACTGCATGCTGTTTATTCGCGGCACCGGCCCGATCGGCTATCCCGGCGGTGCGGAGGTCGTGAACATGCAGCCGCCAGCCGCCCTCATCAAGCGCGGCGTTACAGCACTGCCGTGTATCGGCGATGGCCGTCAGTCCGGAACGTCCGGCTCTCCGTCCATCCTGAATGCGTCGCCGGAAGCTGCCGCGATGGGGGGTCTGGCCCTCCTGAAAACCGATGACCGCGTGCGGATCGATCTCAGGAAAGGGACGGCGAACATCCTGATACCTGACGAAGAGCTGGCGCAGCGACGCAAGGATCTGGAAGCCGCGGGCGGTTTCAAGATTGCCGACAGCCAGACCCCCTGGCAGGAAATCCAGCGCGGCATCGTCGGACAGTTCGACAAGGGCATGGTTCTCGAACCGGCCGTCAAGTATCAGGACGTTGCCCATAAACGAGGGTTGCCAAGGGACAATCACTGAGCGGATTGCCGACCTTCCCAACAGCTGGAAGTTTCTCTCTTGACGATTACGTAAAGGTCATGCTTCAAGGGAGGCGACAACTGGCATGGGCCAGACCAATATGGGAGTAAATACATGTCCTTGGAACAGCTCACGGAAGGTGTTCGCGGAAAGGTCGCAGGCGGCGGCATCGAGGAAAGCGTCAAGTTCGACCTTGGCGGTGACGGTGTCATCTTTCTGCAGGGTTCGGATGTCAGCAACGACGACGCCGAGGCCGACTGCACGATCAAGATTTCAGCCGATGACCTCGCTGACCTGCTCTCGGGTGAACTCAACCCGACAAGCGCTTTCATGGGCGGCAAGATGCAAGTCGAGGGCGACATGAGCGTTGCCATGAAGCTCGGCAGCATCGTCTGAGACCCGTTCTCAGATGCAAGTGTTCAAGCCGGTCCTTCGGGCCGGCTTTTTCGTGCCTGCCTGGCGCCGGCCTCGCGGGCTGAAGCCCGTTTGAATGAATCTACCAGAGGTCCAGTTCGCCCTTTTCCTTCAGGCTTTCAAACCAGTCCTCCGGGCTCATCGCGATCCTGGCGTGCTTGACCATGGCTTCGTTCATGTCCGCCATGCCTTCGGTGTCCGGCCACGTGTCGGACTGCCAGATACCGGACCTGAAAACCCATTTGGGACAATGCATGAAGGCGCTTTGCACATGGACGACAAGCGCCAGCTTAGGCGCCCGGTCGTTGATGGCCATGGAGGCAAGAAGGTCCGGATCGTGGACAATCCTCGCTTCTCCGCGAATGCGCAGTGTCTCGCCCCTGCCAGGCACCATGAAGAAGAGGCCGATCCTCGGATCTGCCAGGATATTGTGAAACGTGTCGACGCGCCTGTTTCCGGGCCTGTCCGGGATCGCCAGCAGCGATTCGCTCAGGATCCTGACGAAGCCGGGAGGGTCGCCTCTTGGAGACAGATCAACGTGGCCATCCGGATTTGCGGTCGCCAGGAAACAAAAAGGGGCATGCTCAATGAAACTCCGGCAGATGGAATCGAGCGCCGGTATTTCCTTTGCAGCGATTTGCGGCAACGGCTTGCCGGTGATGTCCTCAAGCTCGTCAGAACGCGTCACGATGTCGGAAAATCCGGCGAAGGGATCGTTGTCAGTCATGGGCTAAGGCTCTCACTGTTCCTTGAAAAACTAACGAACGTCGGCCGTCGCCTGTCAACAAGCTGTCTTTGCGGCAAGCAAAAGCGGCCGGAAAACTCCGGCCGCCTGCGCATGTATCGG
>JBCDEN010000311.1:0-5606 GCA_039179715.1 Pseudomonadota bacterium | reverse complement strand
TCACGTCTTTGTTGCTGCCTCATTCGCATGGGCGAACCCTCAGTTACCTGTGACAAGAACGGTGTTCAGGCCGTTCTGCCGGGCGGCGGACATGACATCGACGACGTCCTGAACATTCGCTTGCGGACCGGACCAGATTGCGATGACCCTGTTTTCGCCGTCCCTGAGACCGGCAAACCGGCCGGACATTTCGTCCTTGCTGACGGGCACGCCGTTGAAGTCGATTTTTTCCGAAGTATGGATGCGCAGAAAGGCCGGTTTGACGTCCGTACCGCCGCCCTTCCCGCCGCTGGACACGTCGAGCGTCTGATAACGGGTGAAACTGGACGCCAGCATGAAAAACAGCAGAAGCAGGAAGATCACGTCGATCAGCGACGTCAATCCGACAGGTCTGCGCTTGGTCCGCGGCTTAAACTGCATGTCCAGGCCGCATCCCGGTGTCCTTGACTTCAAGCGGAACCACCCTGACCGCGCCGCGCTCTGCAACCGCGCCGGTGAAGAACGCGGTCACGAGGGCTTCCATTTCGGATTGTTCGGACTCGATCCGGCTGTCGAACCAGCCGACAACGGCAGAAACCGGAATGGCAACCGCGAGACCGACCGCCGTCGTCAGCAGGGCAACCCAGATCCCGCCCGCGAGAACGGAAGGATCTACCGCCGCGCCGGCACCCTGCATCGCCTGGAACGCCTCGATCATTCCGAGGACCGTTCCGAGCAACCCGATGAGTGGAGCCGTCTGTGCGATCATGTCGAGCGGGCGCAGATAGGCGCGCAGGCGGTTTATCTTCTGAATACAGATCCGCTCGACATCTTCCTTGAAAAGGTCCGTGTCGACACCCGTGTGTTCGCTGCCCTTGGCCAGTTTCAGCATGATGTCGGAGGCGATGGAGCGGCTCGATGCCGCAGCGATCTGGGCCTCTTGCCGCCGTCCGTCCAGCCAGAGTTTCAGAGCCTTGCGCGCGCCGCCATGACGACCGACGCCAAGCAGTGAAAACTGCAGGACCTTGGCGGCTATCAATGCGACAGCGATGATGGACAGTCCCAGCAGGAGCATGACGACGGGTCCGCCCTGGTCCACAAGACCGGCGAGCGGAGAAAGAAACGGCGGCAACACCGGTTCGAGTTCAAAGGGCATGACGCACCCCTCACAAAATGAAATCTATCTCGGAACGTGACGTGATCAGCAGCTTTGTCAGACAATCCTGCAAGGGACCGTCCTGAGACTTGCAGTCGCGCACCTCGTTCAAAAGGACCCGTGAAATGTCGGCGCAGGCCGCGCTGCCGACATCGAATCGGCGCACGACGGTCTTGCCCGGCGGCATCGACCCGAAATCAACGGCCGCATAGCCCGATACCCCTTCGGTCTGATCGAACATCACCAGGTCCAGTCCCAGCGCATCGAGCGGGGTCTGCAACTGGTTGCGGATGACAAAGGTCAGACGGCACGCCGCACCCGTTGTTTCGGCCGTATTCAACTGGATCGAGATCGTCTCGGGTGTCTGTGCGCCTGCAGCAGACGCGGTCAAACCCAAGGCGAAATACATTGCTGCAGCCAAAGATCTTTTCATCCGCGCGCTCCTGTATTCAACTAGTCTTTCAGCCCGTCTCCAGAGTGACCGGACTGCCAATGAAGCTTCAGCCCCTCCCGCCAGGCAAACCTTTCCAGGTGGTTGTCGATCACACTTTTCATCCGGGCCATTTTCCCGGCCTCGTCTGTTTCGCAGTGGATCGTCAAACAGGTTTCGGTTGCCTCCATCCGGCACCGGCCGAACGGAAAGGCGACTTCCCCACGCACAGGGTCCCAGCGGGCCGGTACCTTGTCGGCAAAGTGTTTGCAAAGTTGCTGAAGATATTTAGAGGCTGAGGCTGTTTGCGCCGTAGATTTGACGATGATCATTGCCCTGGCTGACCGTTGCATACACCAAAAAGGCGAGCCGGGGAAAGCGGCTCGAAGAAAAAAATGTGAGCAATTGCTCAGAATTTTGCCGAAGCCGTCAGCATGAAACTCCGTCCGGGAGAATTCACGGGAACGACGCGGCTTGTGGCGCTGAAGGTTCCGCGACTGTAATATGTTTCATCGAACAAGTTATTGACTTCGCCGCGTAATTTGAATTCAGCCATTCCATATTCCGGCGCCCATTCGGCGAATATGTTCACGACTTCATAGCCCGGAAGCGGATCTTCGTAACCGTTCTCGGCCAGGTCGGAGTTGGAATATTCCAGTGCGATTTCCGCATTCGCACCTATGGTCAGGTCCCATTCCTGGAACGTGTAGCCCGCGCCGAGCGCGAACAGGTCACCCACCGGAACCGCATTGTTGTAGTCGCTGGAAAGGGCAATCCTTTCGCCATACTGAACGTCCGTGTGCGTGTAGGCGGCAAGAACATAGGCGCTTGCCCAGTCGTAACGCGCGGACAGATCGACCCCTTGCGAGATGAGATCATCGCCGTTGATCCGGGTGCGCGCCGCAAAGTCGTAGGCAACCGGGTTCGACATGTTGATGTAGAACAGGTCCCCGGCGAGCGTCAGGCCGTTGTAGCGGTATGTCAGGCCGATCTTGGCGTTGTGCGCCGCAGTCGGGTCCAGGTCGCGGGCGTATGTGTAATCGCCGGCATGAAACAAGGCCGCTTCGGCCTGTTCGATCCCGCCGAACACGTAGGCATAGCCGGCATTCGCCGTCAGACCGTCGATCAGTTCAAGGCCGACATTGATGTTTGGCGAGAGACCGAAATTGTCGAAGGTCTGGTCGTCGACTGACCGATAGCTCTGGAAGTCGGCCCGAAGGCCCGTCGAGACGTCCAGCTTTTCGAATGGGCTGAGCCGTGCCTGCACATAGCCGCCCACATTCGTGATGGTCTCGTCCACATCATCGGGAAACCAGAATCGCTCGATGTCGACATGGTCGTGATAAAAATCGACACCTGCGGTCACGGTGCCCATGGCGAAGTGAAACCGGTTCTGGACATGGCCGCCGATCGACTGCAGGTCGGAATTGAAGTCGCCGGTGGCACGGGTGTAATAGGGCTCGCTCGGACGCTCCAGCCTGTTGCGGTTGTAATAGAGCAGCACTTCCGGGTCGAAATGCGCCTCCGCTCCTTCCAGCGTATATCTGAAGGTGGTGGTCACGCGTTCGTAGAGATTGTCGTTAAAATCGGTGCTGACAAGGCCCATGTTCGTGCGCAGCCGGCGGTAACCGTCGTCCCGGTAATACTCTCCTGAAAACTCGAACCTGTGTCCTTCCCGGCTTTGGTAGGCGATCTTTCCGAGCCCGTTCCACAGATCCGCGGCGGTGCCGAGTTCCGTGTTGCCGGAGCCGTCATCGTAATCCTGCCCCTCGGCGCGCGTCAGTGCGGCCACATACTCAAAACCCTTGACCGCCCCATAAGCGGACCCTGTCCCTGTCAGCGTCATGGAGTTGGTGTCATAGCCGAACGAAACCAGGGCGCCCATCTTTTGGCCTTCCCTGAGCAGATCCACGGCGTTGACCGTTTCAAAGGCCACGCTGCCGCCGAGGGCGCCCGGCCCACCATCGGCCGGCGCGACGCCGTCGTTGATTTCGACCGATTTCAGAAACAGCGGATTGATCCCGAGGTTGCCGTTGTGGTGCCAGACATTGTTCTTCTGCCTTGCCCCGTCGACCGTCACGCTCAGTTTGGATTGATCGACGCCGTGAACATAGAATTTCTGGGACGCCGGACTGCCACCGGCCGTGGTGACGGACGGGGTTACCTGGAAAAGCTGCTTCAGATCGACCGGCTGAAGCCGTTCAATCGTCTCACGCGAAATCTCGACGCTTGTCTCCAAGGATTGAAACTCGTCCGCTGCCTCGTTCTTGACCACGATTGTATCGAGCTCCACGACATCTTCGGCAAACGCTGCCGTTGCCACGAGCGTGATTGCGCTGACGGATGCGAGGATCGTTGAGCGCACTGCTATTCCGGTCTTCATCTTGAACCCCAACCATGACACTGCTCCGCCGAAATGCTGTCAAAATCTGACGGACTAAAACTTGACTTAAAAAGTCATGTATTTGATAAATGCCGTGCAGCGCGGGCACAATTTCGAATGTGTTTGCCAGTCGCTCAAAGTCTTTTGCGAAATGCATCGTGAAGCCAAAGCATCCCGGTTTCCCGGATCGGCTCAGCCAAGCGTCCTTCAAATCAACTCGGCAACCTCCTGAATCCGCACGGAATCCCATGTTCGTACAAGCTGATCACCACAAGAACTACGTGACCAAGCGCGACCTGATTGTCAGCGCGAACGACCGCGCTGTGCGCTGGCTCGGTCCGTCTTTGCACAAAGACGACGACGTCCTTCGTGGCGCGATCGGGTTCCTGAAAATCGAGGACGGTCTTTCGGTGCATTACTCGAACGCGGAAGATCTGCATGATCTGAAGATCGAGACGGACACCGGGCCGCGATGCAGCCTTGCCGTGTTTCTGGAAGGCAGGGTCGATGCCTTCGTCGGATCGTTTCAGATCCCGATGCCGCAGTACGATACCAGGACCCTGAACTGGATACCGGTTGCGACGCTGTTTTCCCAGAAAAGGCCCGAGAAATTCGTCCGCCACGCGCGCCGCGGGAACCGGTTGAAGAAGGTGACGATTTCCATGTCGCACGAGTGGCTGCTGGCACATCTGGACCTGTCCGACCCCGGCTTCAGCACGGTTGTGGATTTCATGGAGTCGCATCTGGCAAATTTCAGCTGGACGCCAAGTGCGTACACAATGTCGCTGGTCGAACAGATCATCGCAACGTCTGGAAAATCATCGTTCCATGAGCGCCTTTATGCGACCGCGCGCGTTTATGGTCTCCTGGAGGATGCCTTCAGGCAGTTTTCCGAACAGCGTACCGGTCTCCACACAAAATCGCTCTCAAATCAGGATCGGAAGCGGCTGAAGACCGTCGAGCGTTTTCTCTCCCGGGAGCGTGATCACTGGATCACGGCGAAGGAGCTGGCCGTTGAAACCGGCATGAGCGAAACCTCGTTGCAGCGGCTGCTGACGCGCTGCTACGGGCTTTCCACCTCGCGTTTCATCCGCCGCTTCATGCTCGAACGAGCGCGCGAAGCCCTGGAAAGAGATGGCGTCACGATTGCCGAGGCGGCACATCTTGGCGGCTATTCCAGCCCCGCAAATTTTTCAACCGCCTTCAAGCGGGAATTCGGACTTTCACCGCGCCAGGTCATCTGATCGAGCGCGCCCACTTCGGCCAAACGGCGCACCGGCCCGCATCAACGACAGGAAAAGGCTTTGACACATCAACAAAATCGCAAGAGCTGCCAGCCGGCACGGGAAACCGTCACGGGGGCCGGCCTTTCGCAGGAGGAAGTCCTGGTGCTTCAGGTGCTCAGGCTTTTCTGCATGACCTATGCGAATCCCGGCAGCCATGCCTGGGAAGAAGCCTATTCCATGAGCGTGCGCGAGCTTGGCCCGCAACACGGGCTCCGCATCGCCCAGGAGGTCATGAACTGCATCCGCGCGCTGCGATGCACGCGCAAGACCAGTTTCGATTTCATCGATCCGACATGTCCGTGTTGCCGGAAAATGCTCGCGCATCACGAAAGCCACTTCATGCGCCTCCTGAAGGCCGAACGGGCAAATGAC
>JBCDEN010000034.1:0-12667 GCA_039179715.1 Pseudomonadota bacterium | reverse complement strand
GAGAGTTCTCGTCACCAATGGCAGCGGCCTTGAAAAGCTCTCCCTGATCCGTGACGACCTTGGCGATCTTGAAGTGGTGATTTCGATCGATGGACCTGCCCCGGACACCAGCTCGTTTCATGCGCTCCTGGAAGCAGCACGCGACAGTTTCGAAACGCTGGTCACGTCACCGGACGATCCGGCACTGATGATCTACACGTCCGGCACAACCGGGCAGCCCAAGGGCGTTCTGCACGGCCATCGGGTGCTGCTCGGTCATATGCCCGGCATCGAACTGTCTCAGAATTTCCTTGGCCAGGCGGGTGACCTTCTGTGGACGCCTGCCGATTGGGCATGGGCCGGCGGTTTGCTCAACGCCCTGTTCCCCGCATTGAAACTCGGCGTTCCGGTTGTCTCCTATGCGTCCCGGAAGTTCGATCCGGAGTTTGCGTTTCACCTCATGCAGCAACAGCAGGTGAGGAACGCGTTTATTCCGCCCACCGCCCTGAAAATGCTGCGATCGGTCGAAAATCCGGCCGCGCGTTTCGCGCTTCAGTGGCGCAGCGTCGGCTCTGCCGGCGAAGCGCTCGGGCGAGAAACCTACGACTGGTTCGCGCAGGAATTCGGTTTCCCGGTCAACGAATTTTACGGCCAGACCGAATGCAACGCGGTCCTGGGATCGGCGGCAAGCCTTGGCGTCACCCGTCCAGGCGCGATCGGAAAGGCAACGCCGGGGCATGCCGTAGCCATCATAGACGGCAACGGCACCGTCCTGCCGCCGGAAGCCCTTGGCCAGATCGCCATAAGAAAACCCGATCCCGTGATGTTCCTGGAATATTGGAACAACCCGGAGGCAACGCGCGACAAGTTCATTGGCGACTGGATGGTGACCGGTGACCAGGGACTGATGGACGAGGACGGCTATTTCCACTTCGTCGGACGCGATGACGACATCATCACGTCGGCCAGCTACCGCATCGGTCCGGGTGAGATCGAGGATTGCCTGATCAGGCATCCGGCGGTCGCGCTGGCGGCCGCAGTTGGCAAACCCGACCCGCTTCGGACCGAGATCGTCAAGGCATTCGTCGTCTTGAAATCGGATGAACCGGACCATGAAAGCCTCGCTTCGGATATCAGGGACTTTGTCCGCGAACATCTGTCCGCCCACGAATATCCGCGAGAGATCGAATTCGTCAGTTCACTGCCCATGACGACGACGGGAAAGGTCATTCGGCGCAAGCTCCGGGAACTGGCGCGCTCAGAAGCGTGCTGACCTTAGAGCCTTTTCCGACCAATTCGGGTCATTTGACCGAGGCCCTTTTTCGCGCTGGCGAGACGGTTCGCCCGCCGCGGTGTGTCCCACCACAAGGGTGGACCAACGACGCCAGAGCGAAAAAGGGACCGGCCAATCTTGATGATACTTGTTTGAATGCGGTCCACACGGGCGAGGATATCCAGCCCATCGGCTGCGTTATGCCACTTGCACGATGCACCGCATCGCGCTTCGTGACCCGCCTGGCCGAGTGAACTGGATACCCTCATCAAATGACCCAAATTGATCGGAAAAAGCTCTAGATCGAACGCCGCTACCGCAGCCCCTCGTTGATGCTCTTCAGAACCCGGCTGCCCGGACACAGGTCGTCCTTGCCCATGCTGTTGAGCGGCTTGCTGGCCAGTTCCAGCGTATGGTTGAGGTCTTGCGACGTCGGATCGAGATAAAGCAGTCCTGTCAGCACCTTGCCGCTGCGATCCGCCGCCTGCAATGCAACGAGAGCGTCTTCACGGCTATCGGCCTTGTAGTCCGTGCTGGCCTTGTGCAGATTGATGATCGATCCGTCGTGCAGCGTCACCGTCTGGGTCGATCCTTCCTTGTATTGTGTCCGGATTTCCTCACGCATCGGTACGAAATCGACGGGCATGGCCTCGAGATTTTCGCGCGTTGCAGCGTAGCTTTTCGTTGACCCGACATTGTTTGCAAAGGTCACGCAGGGCGACACGACATCGATGAAGGCAAAGCCCCTGTGCGCCATCGCCGCACGGATCAGCGGCTCCAGCTGTTCCTTGTCGCCGGAAAAACTGCGGGCAACGAAGCTAGCGCCCTGAAGCACCGCAAGGCTTGCCAGGTCGATGCCCTCGAACGGGTTTTGCGTGCCGGACTTTCCGAACGAGCCGAGATCGGCGGTCGCGCTGTCCTGGCCCTTGGTCAGGCCGTAGCAGCCGTTGTTCGCGACAATATAGGTCATGTTGACGTTCCGCCGGATCAGGTGAACGAACTGGCCCATGCCGATGGAAGCGGTGTCGCCGTCGCCGGAAACGCCCAGATAGATGAGATCGCGATTGGCGACGCTCGCCCCGGTCGCAACCGACGGCATTCGCCCGTGGACGGAATTGAAGCCGTGGCTGCGCCCCAGGAAATAGGTCGGCATCTTCGATGAGCAGCCGATGCCCGAAAGCTTGGCGATGCGGTGCGGCGGAATGGACGACAGGAAGCAGGCATTGCGGATCGCAGCGGAGATACTGTCATGCCCGCACCCTGCGCACAGCGTCGAGATCGATCCGTCGTAGTCTGCGACAGTGTAGCCAAGCGCATTCTTCGGCAGTTTCGGATGATTGAACTTCGGCTTGTAATAGGACATCAGGCAGTCTCCGGATGCAGCTTGACGACATCGGCGCTGGTGGCATTGAGCGCTCGCCGGATTTGCCGGGCGATGGTTCGTGCGGTGATCGGCGTTCCGGAATAGTTCAGCACCGAGGTCAGCTTGTCCGGCGCGATATGGCACTCGTTCATGATCAGCTGACGCATCTGCCCGTCGCGGTTCTGTTCGATCACGAACACGGTGTCGTGCTCGTGAATGAACGCGTCGAGGCTCTCGTGAAAGGGGAAGGCCCGGATGCGCATGACATCGATCGGGTATCCTTCCTCGGCGAGTATCTCGACCGCTTCATAGGATGGCGAGGCAGAGGTTCCGAAAAACAGCGCACCAAGCTTCTTCTTGGTTTTCGGCTTCTTGACCGGGATCGGGTCATGCACCTTGGGAACCGGAACATAGGACTTCGCGGTTTCGAACTTGCGCAGCAGCCGGTCTACATTCTCGACATAGTCGTCGCCCTTCTCGGAGTAGACCGCCATGCCGTTTTTCGACGATCCCCGCGTGAAGAAGGCCCCCTTGTCCGGATGCGTGCCCGGCAGGGTGCGGTAGCAGATCCCGTCCCCGTCGACGTCGAGGTAGCGACCCCATGTCTCCGCCTCGTCCAGCGCATCCTTGTCCAGCACCTTGCCGCGGTTCATCTCGTAGTCGTCATCCCATTCGAGCGGTGGCGACATCCAGTCATTCATGCCCAGATCAAGGTCCGACATCATGATCACCGGGGTCTGCAGCTGTTCGGCCAGATCGAACGCCTGCACGGTCATGTCGAAACACTCCCGCGGCGTTGCCGGAAACAGCAGGACATGCTTGGTGTCCCCGTGACTGGCATAGGCAGCTGCCAGAATATCCGATTGCTGGCTCCGGGTTGGCATCCCCGTCGACGGCCCGGATCTTTGAACGTCGATCAGCACAACCGGCACTTCGGCAAAATAGGCCAGCCCCAGAAACTCGCTCATCAAGGAAAGTCCCGGGCCGGATGTTGCCGTGAAGGCGCGGGCACCGTTCCAACTGGCCCCGACGACGATCCCCATCGCCGCCAGCTCGTCCTCGGCCTGCAGGATCGCAAAATTGCGCTTGCCGGTACCCGCATCGATCCGCAAACGCTCCGCATATTTGGAAAAGGCGTCGACCACCGAGGTCGACGGCGTGATCGGGTACCAGGCCGCCACCGTTGCACCGCCATAAATGGCTCCGAGGGCTGCTGCCGTGTTGCCGTTCATCAGGATGTGCTGGCTTTCGCGGATGTGCGGCGCATCGATGACGCTCGGGTCCAGCCGGATCGGCAGGGGGCAAGGAAAATTCTCCTTGGCGAACTGGTAGCCCATTTCGAGCGCATGCACGTTGGGAGAAATCAGCTTTTCCTTGCCCTTGAACTGATCGCTCAAAAGATCTTTCAGGATTGAAAAATCAACATCAAGCAAGGCCGCGAGCGCGCCCACGTAAACCACATTCTTCAGGAGTTGCTGCAAACGTGCGACCTTGAACTCGCGCATGCACATTTCCGTCAGCGGGATGCCGAAACAGCTGATGTCGTCGCGTTTGAGATGCGGGGCCAATGGCCGGGTGGAATCGTAGACGAAGTACCCGCCGGGCCCGACGCTCGCGATATCGTCTTCCATCGTCTGCGGGTTGACGCACAGCATCAGGTCCACGCCGCCCCGGCGGCCGAGATAACCCTTGGCGCTGACCCGGACCTCATACCATGTCGGCAGGCCCTGGATGTTCGAGGGAAAGATGTTGCGCGGACTGACCGGCACGCCCATCCGGAAGATCGCCTTGGCGAACAGGTGGTTGGCAGATGCGGATCCGGTCCCGTTCACGTTGGCGAACTTGACCACGAAATCGTTGACGCCCTCGAGCTGTTTCATTTCACATCCACCAGGTTGGGCGTCGCCTTGGCGACATTATAGAAGAACATCTGCATGTCCCACGCGGCGGTCGGGCAGCGTTCGGCGCACAGGCCGCAATGCAGGCAGACATCCTCATCCTTGACCATGACCCGCCCGGTCGCGAGCTTTCCGGAGACATAAAGATCCTGCTCCGTGTTCTCCGCAGGCACCATGAGCTTGCCGCGCAATTCGGTCTCGGAAGCATTCTGCGTGAAGGTGATACAGCTGGTCGGACAGATATCCGCGCACGCGTCGCACTCGATGCAGTTGGAATCGGTAAAGACGGTTTGCGCATCACAGTTCAGGCAGCGCTCCGCCTCGATGAAAGCCGTCTCGGGGTCGAAGCCCAGTTCCACCTCGACCATCCGGTCGCTCAGGGATTTCTTGAGATCCTCCAGCGGGACAATCTTGCGCTCGTCGGTGATCGGAATGGAATCGTAGCTCCATTCGTGGATGCCCATCTTCTGTCCCACCAGGGTGACATCGGGCGGCGGCCGCTTGGACAGGTCCTTGCCCTGGCAATAAAGGTCGATGGACACGGCAGCCTTGTGGCCATGCGCGACCGCGGTGATGATGTTTGACGGCCCGAATGCGGAGTCGCCGCCGAAAAACACTTCCTTGCGGGTGGACTGGAACGTCTCGTCATCATTGATGATCGGCGTGCCCCAGCTGGTGAACCGGATGCCCGTTTCCTTTTCGATCCAGGGAAAGGCATTCTCCTGACCGATCGCGACAAGCACGTCATCGCAGGGAAAAAACTCGGGCTCCTCGCCCGTCGGCACCAGCTCGCGGCGGCCATCCCGGTGATAAACCGCCTTCACCTTTTCGAAGGTCATGCCGACAAGTTTGCCGTCCTCGACCACGAATTCACGCGGCACGTGGTTGTCGATGATGGGGATGCCCTCGTGCATGGCATCTTCCTTCTCCCAGGGAGACGCCTTCATGTCCTCAAACGGACTGCGGACAATCACCTTCACATCCTCGCCGCCGAGACGGCGCGACGTGCGGCAGCAATCCATGGCGGTGTTGCCGCCCCCGAGCACGATCACGCGTTTGCCGATGTCCTTGATATGCTCGAAGGCGACACTGGCGAGCCAGTTGATACCGATGTGAATGTTTGCATCGGCTTCCTTGCGGCCGGGAAGCTTCGGCAGATCCCGTCCCTTGGGTGCTCCGGATCCGACAAAAATCGCATCATAACCTTTGGTCAGCATGTCGGCCATGCTGTCCACATAGGTGTTGAACACGGTGGTAATGCCCATATCGAGGACATATCCGATCTCCTCGTCCAGGACGCTTTCCGGCAGACGGAACGAGGGGATCTGGCTGCGCATGAAACCGCCGCCCTTTGCCTGTTCGTCGTAAAGGTGAAGCTCGTAGCCGAGCGGGGCAAGATCTCGCGCAACGGTCAGCGATGCCGGACCGGCCCCGATAAGTGCAACCTTCTTGCCGTTGGGCGGTCCCGCCTTCGGTAGCATCCCGGCGACCTCGTCCTTGAAGTCGGCGGCGACGCGTTTCAACCGGCAGATCGCAACGGGTTCTTCTTCAACGCGTCCGCGCCTGCAGGCCGGCTCGCACGGCCGGTCGCATGTGCGCCCGAGCACTCCGGGAAAGACATTGCTTTCCCAGTTGATCAGGTATGCGTCCGTGTAGCGCTGCTGCGCGATCAGGCGAATGTAGGCTGGCACCGGCGTATGCGCCGGGCAGGCATACTGGCAGTCGACAACCTTGTGAAAATATTCCGGGTTCGTCGTATCGGTAGCTCGCACGTCCTTTTCCCCTCCCATAGGTCCAAGACAACTGGCTGTTTCAAATTAAAGCGCGCCGCGATCACCTATGTAAAGAGTACACCATTCGTTTCGGGGGGTTATGCGACTTTCGAATACTTGAACCAGAGCTTGCAAGCGCCGGAAAACAGTGGTGTCGGATGCCGAAAGACAGCCTTTTCAATTCATCGGGAACGTGGTCCACACCGGCAGGCAAATCCAGCGTCAGGACGCCGGGCAATGCCTGAGCGGCCCATTTTGATGCGGAAAATCCCAGCGCAATGTCAACTCGTCACCGGCCAGTCTCAGCCCGAGGAAGTACCCGCGCACGCTGTCTTCGCCGCATTGCGCCGTCGCGGCTGTAAAAGCCCCGTCATCGCCTGTCTCGACCGGCCCCCAGTCGAGCTTGCACCAGAACTGCCCCTGCTTCATCCAGAGTCGCCCGATCTCGAACGGCGCGGCCAGCACCGTGCCACCGGGCTTGATGGGTGCCCGCGCGCATTGCTCCGCCGTTCCCCAGGTGCCGAGGAACCGGTCGTGATCACCGGCACTGGCCTGGCTGGTGAAGAGACAAACCAAAGCTGGAAGGAGGCGCGGCAGAAGGTTTTCCATGCCGTCAGCATGCGTCAGATCCTTCAACTCTGAAAGGCGGTGAACGATCACGGGTCAGCAATCCGGCGTGACCTCGGATCTCGTATGTGTCGAGGTCCTCGACAACAGCGGTATTGTTGACGAACATCTTGCGCAAGGCATCCAATCCGGCTGCCGCTGGCATCCGCCCGAAACGGGAGGGCTTTTTCGACACCTACCCCGACGATCTGAGACCGCACAACACGCCGGTCGGGACGGCCTGGCCGGGATCACGCACCGGAGCCCCAAAAAGTAATTAAATCTCCCATTGTCAGATAAACAGAGTCATTATGTAACATTGTACTTCGCATTTGACAGAAGATCATAAATTGTCTGCAATAAATCGACTTGAGCTGAAACCAACGCCCGTTTTGGGCGGCTCGGGTGAAAAACAAAACAAAATGTGGGACGGAGCCGAATGCAAATTTTTAAGAAGGCGGTGGGCTGTTCATTGGTTCTTTTGGGTTTTGCGAGCGGTCTGAACAGTACCGCGAGCGCACAGGAAACATCCGAACCGAAGCAGACCCTGTTCACCAATGTCAATGTATTCGACGGCGTGAACGAACAGCGTATCGAAAACGCCAGCGTGCTTGTGGAGGGCAACCTGATCAAGTCGGTTTCCACCGGGGCGATCGACGCACCGGATGCCGAAGTCATAGACGGCGGCGGGCGCACGCTGACACTGGGTTTCATCGAAACCCATGCCCATTTGATGCTCATGGGTCCGAGCCTGCCGCTGATGGAGTCCAACACCACCTGGGAAGACTTCGGCATTCACGGGACCAGAATGGCCGAAATGTACTTGATGCAGGGCTTTACGACCGTTCGGGACGCCGGTGGCGGCAACGGCGGCCTGCGCCGGGCGATTGATGCGGGCAAGATTCCCGGCCCGCGATATTACCCGTCCGCAGCCTTTCTCGGCACGCGCGGCGGCCACGCCGATTTTGCCAATTTTACAGCGCCACCGGGATCTGAAACCAACTTCAGCCGCCTCAACATGGCCCAGGAAGTAGACAGCGCCGCCGACGTTCAGAAATACGGGCGCAACAATTTCCGCATGGGTGCAACCCAGCTCAAATACATGCAGTCCGGCGGGGTTGTATCCGCTTTCGATCCCTGGCAACTGCTCGCCGGTTCAAAGGCGGAAATCGAGGCAGCCGTCCAGGTCGCAAACGAGTATGGCAGCTACGTGATGGCGCACTCCTACCGCAAGGAGGCCATCTTGAACGCGCTTGAGGCGGGCGTGAAGTCAATCGAGCATGGCTTCTCGTTCGACTGCGAAATTGCCGAAGTCATGAACGCGAAGGGGGCCTATATCACGACAAACCTGACCGCGTTCGATCCGGGTCTTCTCGATATTCCAGCAGTCGCCAGCGTACCGTCCAGCCTTGCAAAGGCGAAATCCGCGTCGGCAACCTTCGCGGGCTACATCGACAACATGAAAAAATGCCCTGTGAAACGTGGCTTCCAGACGGACTGCGTCGGTTCGGTGGAAGCCTGCAACATCCAGATCGCCTATGAGAAACATCTCAACAACGATTTCTTCGGTGCGTTCACCTCGATGGTCACGCTGACCTCGACAGGCGGCGAAATCGTTGCCCTCTCGGGCGATTTCATGAACCCATACCTAGACGGCAAGCTGGGCGTGATCGAGGAAGGTGCCTACGCGGACATCCTTCTCTTAGACGGCAACCCGCTGGAGGATTTTTCGGTCGTTGGAACCGGTGACCAATGGTTCGGTGCCGATCCGCGTCCGGAAAGCCCCGAAACGATTCGCCTGATCATGAAAAATGGCGAAATCTTCAAGAACACGCTGAACTGATCCGGAGCCGGAAAGATGACGTTGCTTTCGTTTCAATCAGGGACGGCGTGCGCTCTCGCGGGACTATTGGCCGCCCTGTTTTTCGCAGTCCCGTTTTCGGGTCCGGCAGATGCCTCGGAGGTTTCGTGGAGCGATTTGCCCGACAGCTCTGCCCAGACCTACGAGGATCCCTACCGCGACCTCAGCCGTGAGCAGCTCGATGCGCTTTTGAATGTTGTGCGCCTGCGCAATCAACTGGACGCACCGGAGCTTGCCGGCAACCTGCGCTCCACGCTGCAGCAAAGCCTCGCCGATGCGGTCGTCGTCCTGGAAAAGGCCGGTATCGAGCCGGACTGGCTCATCTCGCAGCGCTGGATCGTCGCCGAGCGGCGCGAACGGGCCGCGACCGCCGGTAACCCGGATCTCGACGGGTCGCAGGCGACGTTGTCGGGCTTCGTGATCCCGGCACCGCCGGATGCCGAGGGACGGTTCACCGCATATCTCGTCCCCGAACGCGGCATGTGCAGCCATGTGCCGCCGCCGCCGCCGAACCAGCTTCTGAGGCTGGTTTTCGAAGAGGCCTGGTACCCGCGGTTCATTTATGAACCGGTCAGGGTCAGCGGCCGTCTCGAAATCGAGCCCTCGCAGCGGGTCATGCACGTCGTCGACGGACCGGTGAAGATGGCTGCCACTTTCACCATAGATGTCGCCAGCGTGGAAGCGCTCGCACCCCGCAACGCCGCAAAGCGATGGCCCCTGCGGCCGCCGTCGGCCGCGACCGGCACGAAGGCAAACCATCCATGACGGCGTGCTGCTGGAAGCAGGTTCTGCCGCGTTGCCTTGCCGCCGCCATGGCGGCAGCACCCGCGTCGGCATGGGCGGAAACTGCCGAAAAACCGGGGCTTGGCGGGCCGAGTTCCGTTCGCGCGGAGCTGAGCGAAGGCGACGGCCTGACGGATCCGCAGTTCAGATCCCGGTTCCTTCAGACGAACCTGCCCGCATGGTTCGCTTTCAAGGACAAGTTGAAGCAAAACGCGAACATCGACTTCAAGATCGACTACCTCAGTCTCGGGCAATGGTCGAACACCGGTGTCGGCCAGGGACACGCCGCAGGCGGCATTGCCCGGATCTATGGCACCTGGCAGGCGTTTGAGACCGGCGGCCTCACCGCCAAGCTGGAGCATAGAACCTCCTACACCACCGTTGCCCCGCAATTCTTCGGCTTCGACAGCGGCGCCCAGTCGATCACGGGAACCGCCTTCAACGACATCCAGCTTGCACTGACCAACCTGTTCTGGACACAGCGCGCGGAAAATCGCATCTGGACGCTTCAGGTTGGCCAGGTCGACGTGACGGACTTTGTCGATGTCTACGGTCTTGTCAGTCCCTATAGCGCTTTCCAGAACCTTGCCTTCAACACCAACCCGACGATCAACGCCCCCAATCCGGGTCTGGCCATAGCCGGCGGTGTCCGCCTGCATGAAAATGTCTATGCGATCGCCAGCATCGCCGATGCCAACGGCAACCCCGCCGAACCGAACTTCGATGTTTTCACGACGGGTGAAACCTTCAAGAGTTTCGAAATCGGCTACATGAGCAGCCAGGACCGGATCTATTTCGACAACATCCACCTGACCTTCTGGCAAAGCGACGGTGCGGACGACGGCTCGCGCAAGGATGACTGGGGCGTTGCGGGATCCGCGTCCTGGTTCTTCGGCAATCGCTGGATGCCGTTCCTGCGCGCCGGTTTCTCGCAAGGCGAAGCGGCTCTTTACAAGACAACGGTCTCCGCGGGGGTCGGGCTTTACACGCGCCAGACGGACCTCATCGGCGTCGGCCTGAACTGGTCTGATCCTGGCGACGCTTTCGATGAGCACCAGTACACGGCGGAAGTCTTCTATCGGCTGACCGTTTCGCCCAATCTGGCGATCACCCCAAGCGTCCAGCTGATCGCGAACCCGGCGTTGAACCCGGGTGAGGACAGTCTGGCCATTTTCGGCCTGCGTGGGCGGATTGCCCTATGAGGAATATCCTGAATTCTCTTCGTTCGCGCCTGTTCGACAGCAAGTTGCATAACGAACTGACCAGCAGGGAAGATCTGGCTGACCGCATGGACCGCACATCTCGGGCCACGGTGCCGTTTTTCCTGATGCTGTCGCTAAGCGCCATTCTGGCGACCCTCGGCCTGATCGCCAACAGCACGGCGACCGTCATCGGTGCCATGATCGTCGCCCCGCTGATGTCGCCGATCATGAGCACCGCCTTCGGGATCGCGACCTTCGATATCAAGCTAGTCCTGCGCGCCTTGCTGACCGCAATTCTCGGGTCCTGCTGCGTGGTTGCGGTCGGCTATCTCGGAGTGCTGCTCGTCGGCGCCCGTGTCGTTGGCCCTGAAATCCTCGCCCGCACCAGTCCGTCCATGCTCGATCTTGTCGTTGCACTTGCCGCCGGATGCGCCGGGGCTTATGCGCAGACACGTCCACGCATTGCCGATTCAATTGCCGGTGTCGCGATTGCTGTTGCCCTTGTGCCACCGCTGGCGGTGACCGGGATCGGTCTTGCCCTTGGCGACAAGGCGAGTTCAGCGCTCGGTGTCGGCATGGAAGACCTCGGGCTGAGCGATGGCGGCCTTGATATTGCCGCCGGCGGTTTCCTGCTGTTCCTGACCAACTTCGTCGGCATCGTCATCGTCGCCGGGCTCGTTTTCATCGTCCAGAATTACGGCGATTGGAAAAAGGGGCTTGCTTCCCTGTTGGTGTTGATGGTCGGAAGTTATGCACTCCTGCCGCCCCTGCAAACCGCGCTTTACGAGATCTACGTCAAGAACCGTCTCCTCAGGATCGTCAACAAGAACCTCGATCTCGACAGGGCGATAAATGAAGATCACAAGGTTGGCCGTATCCACTCCGTCAGTGTGGATTATCGGCACGGTCGCGTCCTCGTCTCGGTCGTCATGACAGCAGACCGGGCAGAGATCGAGAGCGCACAGGCCGGTCTCGACCGGTTCGTGACCCAGCTCTCGCGTGACATCAAGCGGGAAGTCGTGATCCAGGTGGACTTCGAAGCAGTCGATATCCATCGCTTCACGGCGCGCGGCGACGGGAACAGTGACCAATCGAACTGATCTCGATCGGCACGGTTGCCAGGGATTTTCAATAAGAACCCGATCCATCCGCCAATCGCTTTGCCTCAGGTGACAGCGGCACACCGGCGCGGTGCACCAGAGCCGTTCCGGTCACGATCCGCGTGGGTCTGCCGGACGCCATCGAAAGGACGGATTTGGCGGCGCATATAGCGGCAATCCGGCGGGCGAAGGCGGCCGCTTCGGAGCGTAGGAGATCGGCATCATTGCACCGACAATCAGGGCTTCACGGGCGGACGGCATCGATGCATCGGGACCATGGCCCGGTGACACCGTCTTTATGGCGGCGCGCAAGGGTGCGTTTGATATCGTGGTCGCACAATACCATGATCAGGGCCTCATTCCGGTGAAGTATCTCGGCGTGGAAAAGGGCGTAAACGTAACCTTGGGCTTGCCCTTTGTGCGCACATCGCCCGATCATGGAACCGCGTTCGATATCGCTGGAAAAGGCATCGCGGATGCCGGAAGTCTGGTCACGGCCAGTCAATATGCACGCCGGCTGACCGCAATGCGTCAACACAAAGAGGAGGCCGCCTGATGGGCCTGCGTTTCATCTTCATGCTTACCCGGAACGATCGCACCGTGGCGGAGGCTGCGCAGCACCTTGAAACGGCTCTGTCACTGGGTGTCAGACATATCGGTTTCAAGGATGTCGGCTTGCCTATCGAAGACCTGAAAGCGCTCAATTCCGCGATCAAGGCCAAGGGTGCACCATCCTATCTGGAGGTTGTCAGCCTCGACCGCGACAGTGAAATGGCCTCGGCGCGGGCTGCCGTGGAGATCGGCGTCGACATCCTGCTCGGCGGCACGCG
>JBCDEN010000702.1:0-2537 GCA_039179715.1 Pseudomonadota bacterium | reverse complement strand
TGGCCCGCACAGGGCTCTCGACGATGTGTCGCTCTCCATCGAGACGGGAACCTTCTTTGTCGTTCTCGGGCCTTCGGGATGCGGGAAGTCGACCTTGTTGCGGTCCATTGCCGGACTTGAGCCGATCGATGCCGGGCGCATCGCGCTTGGTGGCGCGGATGTCGCCCGAGACGGCTACCACATGGCACCAGAGGACCGGCAGGTTGGCGTCGTCTTCCAGTCCTATGCCTTGTGGCCGCACATGAGCGTGTCCGGCAATGTTGCCTTTCCTCTCGAAACGGCAGGACAGAAACGCAGTGACGTATCGTCTCGGGTCTCGAAATGCCTCGACACCGTGTCGCTGGCCACATTTGCGAACCGGAAGCCAGCTGAACTGTCCGGCGGGCAACGCCAGCGCGTGGCGCTTGCGCGTTGTCTTGCCCAGGGTGCAAAGACGGTGTTGATGGATGAGCCGCTTGCCAATCTTGATCCGCACCTGCGCGGTGTCATGGAGGAAGAACTGGCTGTCTTTCACAAGGCAAGCGGTGCCACGACACTGTTCATCACCCATGACCAGCGCGAGGCAATGGCGCTGGCCGACAGGGTTGCGGTGATGTGGGACGGAGAGATCCTGCAGGTCGATGAACCCGACACCATCTATCGCCGTCCGACCTCACGGCGCGTTGCCGGATTTATCGGACGCAGCAGTCTCGTTCCTGTTCGCACCGATGACGTTCAGGGTGACAAGGCAAAGGTGTTGCTGGGACAAAAGTCCATCGAAACGGAGTGTGCGGCTGGAACCCGTGGCGGACCTGCGACACTCCTTATCCGGCCGGAGCATCTCGTCCTGGATACCGAAAGTGCGGATCTTGCCGGAACGGTTCTGCGCACAGTCTACCGGGGTGGTTCCTGGGATGCGTTCGTGTCTGTCGACGGGCTGGAAGATCCTTTGCTTCTGACGCTTGATCGGAAGGCGGTACAGGGCGACGTTCTTCACCTTGCCGTCACCCGAAGCTGGGTGCTTCCCAGTGCAAACCTCTGACATGGCTGTTCTCAGTCCCTCCAGGGGATTGTTCCGGCCGGAACGCGTTTTGAAAGCGCATTCATGGTCAGCATGATCAAGAGCGTTGCCACGACGACGACGACCGACATGGCGGCAGCCAAGGTGGTGTAGCCGCCGTCTTCGTAGTTGAAGATGGTCGTTCCGATCGTTTCGTTCCCGGTTGACCAGAGCAGTGCCGAGACCGTGACCTCGTTGTAAGCCGTCAGAAAGACCAGAATGGCGCCGGACGCTGCCGAAGGGGCGGCAAGCGGCGCGAATATGCGTTTGATCCGGGTGAAAAAGCCGGCACCCGACACCCGCGCCGCGTCTTCCAAAGACGTATCCATCTGGAGAAAGGCCGCCAGGACCGGCTTGAGCCCGACGGCCAGGAAAACGGAAACATAGGCGATCAGGATGATCCACAAGGTGCCGTAGAGCGATACATTGACGATAGGAAGCGGGCGGATGAACGCCAGAATGAAGGCAATCGACATCACCAGCCCAGGCACCGCGAACGCAACCTCGGACTGGGTCAGCGCAAGACCTGCCCATCGGCGATGGGCCCCGCTCCTGTGCGTCAAAAAATAGCCGAGCAACAGGCTTGCCGCTGCGACGACAATGGCCGCGACGCCGGCAACCAGCGTGGAATTCGCAAAGGCCCTTAACGTGACCGACTGACGCCAGACGACTTCGGTGAAATTCTCCAGTGTGAGTGTGTCGAACCCAAGCGGCAATCCGTAGGTCCTGACCAGCGAGGTTGCAATCAACGACACCGCGGGCAAGAGCAGCACCAGGGCAACGAAACACCAGAGGAGTGCTTCGACGTAAGGTCTCTTTCGGCCGAGTGAAATGGCGAGCGGGTCCTGCGGCAGCCCGATGAGGCCGGCGCGCAAGCGCCGCTGCAACAGGCTCTGGGCCACGATTGCCGCGAGGGCGACAAGTGCCAGAATGACGGAAATCACTGCGACATTCGGCAGGACATCCGGGCCGAAACTGGCAAGACGGCGCCAGACCAGCACCGGAAGCGTGGTATAGCGTGCGGGGATGCCGATGAGGGCGTTGATGCCGAAGTTGCCGAGTGCCGCAACAAAGGCGAGCGCAAAGCCTGCGAGCAGCGAGGGGCCGAGGAGCGGCAGCGTGATCCGGCGCAACAAGGTCCAGCTTCCCGCTCCCGATATCCGGGCCGCGTCCGACAACTCGCGCGGAAACGATCTGAGGGCTGCCCTGACCAGCAGGAAGACGAGCGGACCGTGTTGCAGGGAAAGCAGCAGCACAAGCCCTTCGCGCGAATAAAGCGGATGCGTTTGCGCCGAGTTCGGGAGCGATGCCAAGCCAACGCAAGACCGGACTTGCCGGTCCCAGCGCCTGGATCCATGCAATCGCCGTCACATGCGGCGGGATCATCATCGGCAGGAGGATGAGAAAGACAAGCGGCCCCTTCGCGCGCACATTGGTCAGTCCGATGACGAGCGCGAGCGCAGTCCCCGCAAACGTTGCCACAAGCGCTGAGAGGGTG
>JBCDEN010000420.1:0-4409 GCA_039179715.1 Pseudomonadota bacterium | reverse complement strand
GTGCGGATTGAAGACGATGCTGTCATATCCGTCCACGCCCTGCCAGAAGTCTGCGCGCAGCTCCGGGCAGATCATGGCCGCTCCTGCCCAGGCCGCATCGAGATGGGTGTAAAGATCGTATTCGCGCGCAACATCAAGAACAGGTCCGAGCGTATCCGATGCGCCGACCCCGGTCCCGCCCGTGATCGCGATGAGACCCGCCGGGGTGTGACCGGCGCTGAGATCATGGGCGATGGCTTCGCGCAATGCATCCATGTCCAGCGCAAAGCGCGAGCCGGTCGTGGGCAGCTTGACCAGGTTTTCCTGGCCGATGCCGGCGACCCAACAGGCCCGGTCGATGGAACTGTGCACCTGGTCGGAGCAGTAGATGCGCAGGTTCCCCTTCGCCGAGAGGCCGTCCCGGTTGCCGGTATAGCCCGTCGCACGTTCCCGCATCGTCAGAACAGCCGACAGCGTTGCGGAGGATGCGCTGTCCTGGATGACGCCGGTATAACCATGCGGCAGTCCGAGGGCCTGGCGCAGCCAATCCACCATGACGCCTTCCATTTCCGTTGCCGCGGGCGATGTCTGCCAAAGCATGCATTGGGCGGCAATCGTCGTCACCAGCATTTCCGCAAGCATTGAGGGTGGTGCCGCATTTGCCGAGAAATAGGCGAAGAAGCGCGGGTGCTGCCAGTGGGTGATGCCCGGCATGACGATGCGCTCGAAATCGGACAGAACGTCTTCCATGGCTTCGGCCGTTTCGGGTGGCATTGAGGGCAATTGCGCCGCTATTTCACCCGGGGACGTCTGCGCGCGCACGGGACGGTCCGGCAGGCTCTTGTGATAATCCGCTGCCCAGTCCGAGATATGTTTGCCCCAATGTGCGAACGCGTCCCAGTCCATGTATTCCTCCTCGGTGACCTGTGAATCGATCGGGCGATTATGCCCCGAAATCAGGGCGCGACAATCGGCTGGGCGGCGAGACTGGACGCCTGGATCTCGGCTCCTTCGAAGAGAGACCCTTCCTCGAACCAGCTTTTCGGTGCCGGTGCACCCCAAAGCGTCTGGCGCTGCGGGTCTTTCAAGTCCCATTTTATCGGTTCAAGGTCCGGATCGACGGTCTGGTAGTCGGAGCAGTAGATTTCGGTCCTGTGTCCGTCCGGGTCACGGATGTAGAGAAAGAACGCGTTCGAGATCCCGTGCCGTCCGGGGCCGCGCTCGATATTGTCGACCCAGCCGGTGGTCGACATGAGGTCCAGAAGGTCGATGATGTTCAGCGGTGTCGGCACCCAGAACGCTGTGTGGTGCAGGCGCGGTCCCTTGCCGTTGGTAAAGGCAATGTCGTGCACGCCGCCCTTGCGGTGTGTCCACGCTGCCCAGAGCCGTCCCGTTTCCTCGTCCTCCGTGTACTCGGTCACGCGGAAGCCGAGTTCGTTGTAGAAGGCGACGGACTCGTCGACATTCGGCGAAAAGCAGTTGAAGTGGTCGATGCGCAGCGGCTTCACGCCGCGATAAAGCGCATATTGCTGATGGATCGGGGGGAGGCGCTCCATCTTGGCGTAGAACTCCAACGGAATACCGTGCGGATCGCGGGTCCTGAACGTCCGGGACTGGAAAGGCCGCTCCACCCATTCAACGGGCAGGCCTTTGCCTTGAAAGAAATGCGCTGCCTTGTCGAGGCTGTCCTCGTCGAAGACCTTGAAACCGAGGTCTCGGGCGCAGGCTTCGGATGACGTTCGCAGAACGATGCAGTGGTGGCCGCGTTCCTCCATCGCGCGCAGATAGATCGCATCCGCGCTTTCGTCGGTGACCTGCAATCCGAGCGTATCGACATAGAAGGCCCGGCTCCTGGCGAGATCCGTGACCGCCAGCTCCACGTGACTGAGGCGCACGATGTTGAAAGGCGGATAGAGGTTCGGGGCTGGGATCGGCATGTTCCTGTCCTGTCGGGTATCGGTTGGTGGTGCACAGGGTTTGTTGGTTTGGGCGATGATGCCTCAAGCGCCAAGACGCGGGATCTTGTGGTGGCCGGTGGCAAAGGCAACGTTCTTCTGTTCCATGTAGAATTCGAACGACCAGTCCCCGCCATCCCGGCCAATGCCACTTGCCTTGACGCCGCCGAACGGCGTCGGCAAGTGACGGACATTTTCCGAGTTTACCCAGATCATGCCCGCTTCAAGCGCGTCGGTGAAGCGGAGTGCGCGTGTCAGGTCATTTGTCCAGACATAGCCCGTCAGGCCGTATTGAACGTCATTGGCAATCACGAGCGCGTCGTCCTCGTCCTTGAAGCGGATGCTGGTGAGCACCGGCCCGAAAATCTCCTGTTGGGAGATGTCCATCGCGTTGTTAGCGTGCGTAAACAAGGTCGGCCGGACGAAATAGCCGGTGTCACCAGCCCGAGTGCCGCCAGCGGCAACGGTTGCGCCATTCTTCCGCGCAAGGTCGAAGTAACTGTTGACTTTGTCGAAATGTGTCTTGTGGATCAGCGGACCGACTTCCGTTTGCGGATCGAGTGGATGACCCACCCGCATGGCATTGACCCGTTCGATCAGTTTTGCTTCGAAGGCATCGGCGATGGTGTCCTGTACAAGAAGCCTGGACGACGATGTGCAGCGCTCGCCGTTGAGCGAATAGATCATGAAAATCACCGCATCGAGCGCGCGTTCCAGATCGGCATCGTCGAAGACGACGACGGGGTTCTTGCCGCCGAGTTCAAAATGAACGCGCTTCAGCGTGTCCGCACCCTGTTTCATGATCATCGATCCGGTGCGGCTTTCGCCGACGAAGGCGATGGCCTTTATGTCCGGATGCTCGGTCAGGGCTTTTCCGGCATCTTCCCCGAACCCGTTGACCAGGTTCCACACGCCCTTGGGCAATCCGGCTTCTTCCGCGATTTCCATCAGAATGCGCGCGGTCAGCGGCGAGAATTCCGCCGGTTTGTGAACCACCGTGCACCCGGCGGCGAGCGCAGGCGCGATTTTCCAGGTCGATAGCATGAACGGCGTGTTCCAGGGTGTGATCACGCCGACCGGACCGATGGGGACACGTGTCGTGACATTCATGAGGGTCGGGGATGGCAGGGACTGGCCATCGCGCGCAGCCGTGGCCTTGTCTGCGAAGAAACGGAAGTTTTCCGCGCCGCGCAGGGCGGCCTTCGACATGAAACGCAGGGCCTGGCCGGTGTCCCAGCATTCGCAGAGCGCGATCTCTTCCGCCCGTTCGACGATCTTGTCGGCGATCCTGTGAAGGATCTTTTTGCGTTCACCGGCCGGCATGTCCCGCCAGGCGGGGAAGGCCGCCTTGGCTGCCATGGCGGCAGCATCGATATCGGCGGCACTTCCCCTGGTGACACTGCAGATCAGGCTTTCATCAACAGGCGAACGGGTTTCGAAAGTCTCGCCGGAATGGGCAGCGCATGCGTCGCCGTCGATCTGGTTGAGGATCCCTGTCTGCTTGAAGCGGGCAAGGTACCCGCCCAGCTTGTCGATGTTCTTTTGTAGGTCAGACATGGCTCATTTGGTTCCCATATGCGCGCGAATGGTGCCCGTCTTGGGCGACAGGTCCGGGTCGATGTCGCGCATCTCCAGGGAGAGCGCGAGAGAACTTGTTTCCAGGACCGGTTTCAGAATGGTCTGCGCGGCCTCGAACAAGCGCTTTACCGCCTCCTCCTTGACGCCTTGCGGTCTTCCGGCACGCAGACGGATGGAAATATCGACGAAGCCATGTTTCGGATCACCGTCGGCGATGCTGAAATGATCGGCCTTCAAAGCGCGAACGCGGATACCAGGCGTCGGAAAGGCGTCGATATCGGCTGCCTCCGCGCGCAAGACTTCGCACAAGCCCTGGATGTCCGTTCTTGCCTCCAGATTGGCGGAATATTCGATGGAGATATGCGGCATCGGATTTCCTTAACAAGATAATATTTGCGATGTTAAATATATAAGGTCGATAATGTCAAACTTTTTGTGTCTACTTGGCCCAAGAATCGTTATGAGCCGGACATGACCGACGACATGGACAAAATGGACGGCCGCACGCTGCCGTCGACGAAACGTTCCGTTCCAATTGCGCTCATCCGCGCGCGCGAAAAGGTGATGGGACCCATTCGCGAGATGCTGTCCGATTCAGGCATCACCGAACAGCAATGGCGCATCCTGCGCGTTCTGGAGGAATACGGTCCGCAGGATGCGTCCTCGCTGGCAGAACGCGCCTGCCTGCTGCTGCCGAGCCAGACACGGATCGTGCAGACCTTGCTGGAAAAAGGTCTTGTTACCCGGCAGGTGGATGACAAGGACAGGCGCAAACAGACCGTCGCCATCACCGAGGCCGGACGTAAGATCATCCTCGACAAGCTGGACGAGGCGCAGGCGATTGCCGCCCGGATCGAGGACGTCATCGGCAAGAAGCGTCTGTCGGAGCTATTGGAC
>JBCDEN010000217.1:0-6522 GCA_039179715.1 Pseudomonadota bacterium | reverse complement strand
TCTCCCGTGATCATGCTTTCGTCCACATAGGTGGATCCTTCAGTCACCTGGCCATCCACGGGGAGCCGTTCGCCGGGACGCACCTCCAGGATGTCGCCCAGTGCGACACGGGTGATGTCGATCTCGGACAACACGCCGTCCCGCCTGACACGAGCCGTCTTCGGCGCGATCTTCAGGAGACGCTGTATCGCTTCCGAGGTTCGTCCCTTCGCGCGCGCTTCCAGCCAGCGCCCGACCAGAACCAGTGTCACGATAACAGCGGCGGCTTCGTAGTAGACATTGACCGTGCCTGCAGGCAGTAGCTGCGGCGAAAAGGTCGCGATCAAGGAAAACACGTAGGCTGCTGCCGTTCCGACGGCGACGAGGCTGTTCATGTCGGGAGCTCCCCTCAGGAGAGCTGGAATGCCCTGGACGTAAAAGAAACGGCCGGGACCAGCGAGGACAGCACTGGTGAGGACAAACTGGATGAGCCAACTGGACTGCAACCCGATGGTCTGAGCAACAAGGTGATGCACACCCGGAATCAGGTGGCTGCCCATTTCAAGCAGGAACACCGGCAGTGCGAGCAGGCCCGCGACAATCACACGCCTCTTTTGCCCAACTGCTTCCTGGTCCCGTTTCGAAGAGACGTCCACCCAAGGCGTGTCACCGTCATCCGCATTGCGCGCTGTCTTGCCGGTCGACGAAACGGCGGCCAGCAGGCTGTCGACGTCTGAGTAGCCCTTCACAACGGCACGCTCGGTCGCGAGATTGACATTCGCTTCTTTCACACCGGGCACAGACAGAAGCGCTTGCTCGACGCGCCCGACACAGCCCGCGCACTTCATCCCGTCTATCGTCAGGTGAAATGTCCGCATCGGGACTTCATGTCCCGCGGCTTTAACGGCATTGACAAGGACTGATGGATCGACGGCCTTCGCCAACCGTATTTCCGCAAGCCCGGTTGCGAGGTTTGCATTGGCCTGCACGACGCCGTCCACATCCTTCAATGCCCGCTCGATGCGACCGACGCAGGACGCGCAGCGCATGCCTTTGACTGGCATTGACAGGGTTTGTGCAAATGTGAAATCGGCAGTCATGACCCGCCTAACTCCGTCAGATAGTTCGAGATCCGGACACAACATGGAGCTTCCAGTCGCTGGAAGGTCAAGATGCGGTTTTCCACTTACACGTTAATTTGGCAAGCATGAACGTCAGTGCCGGAGCGGTCGCTACCGGTTTCCGGCTTGGCACGCGCCCGGCGCACATCACGTGGCCGGATAGAAGATCGCACCTGGAAGATAGGCGCGCGGCAGATCCATGCCGACGGGTGTCGCGCGTCCCGAGGCAAGATGGTCGGGCAAAAGATGTGTGTGGGGACCGAGAGGGGACTTTCCGGTTGGCGCAGGGATCGGGGTCATGACTTCGATGCGGCCAAGTGCCGTTTCGATCACACGGGCCGGGCTCGCTTCGAGCAAGGCAGGGCCGATCTTTGGCAGGTTGGCGGGAAAGGCGCTTCCGCATGCTTGTGCAAGCGCATCATGTGCCGGGCCTGGCCCGGCGCGAACACAGAAGCGCGCCTCCTTGCGCCCGAGGCCAAGGTCGAACAGGCTTGCGTCCCGGTCGCCGGATCCGATCGCGCCGGCATCCTTGCCGAGCGGCGTCAGCGTGTGCGCGACATCGGGGCGTCCACGTTCCCTCTTGACGGCCAGCATCACCCTCATGTTCCTGGTCGGGGTGTCCTTCGGGTCAAAGGTCAGGGCCCGCACATCGTCATCAACGTGGAACCGAAGCATTGCGCCAGGCGTGGTTGCGAGGATCGTGTTTCCGTCAAGCTCGACCTGTGTGCTCTCGCCCGGTGCGGCGGTGAATTCGCCGACCGCCCCGACGACACCCGTAACCCATGTTCCTCCGTTTTCCCGCAGGCTCTCGATGACGAAAGACCGGACCCTTCCGGTCTCCCAGGGCAATCGGCGGCATGCGACGCCAAGGGCTTCAAAGCGTTCCGGAAGCGCATCCCAGATGTCGGCGCGCCAGGCCGCCGTTTCGCCGCCCCATAGAGCGATTTCATCACCGGTTCTGGCGCAGCCTATGCAATAGCCTGTCGTGACTTCGAGTTTGCAGATACCGACACAGGGGCTGACCATGCTCATGTAAACACCTTCTGATCATGTTTTAGCGCTGCAAGGATGGCATCAAGTCCATCCGTCAAGGCCGCAGGGCCGGGCTGTAAGATAAGGGGCGATTTGATCTCGACAATACGGCCGTCGCGGACTGCGGGTATTTTATCCCAGCCTGGCCGTGCTGCGATCTTCTCAGGGCGTACCTTCTTGCCGCACCACGATGCGATGATGACTTGCGGCGCAGCGGTGATGACCTCGTCCGGCGAGACAATCCGATCGCGTGCAGCGCCCTTTTGTGCGTGTTCGGGAAAGGCTTCGCGCCCACCGGCCATCTCGACAAGTTCCGATACCCACTTGATGCCGGAGATCATGGGGTCGTCCCATTCCTCGAAATAGACCAGCGGGCGCGGCTTGCCTTCAGCGTTTGCCGCAACCTGTGCCAACCGCTCTTCATACTGGTTGGCCAGTGAATCGGCTTTTGCTGCCTGGCCTATGGTCGCTCCAAGGTGCCGGATCATGGCGAGGATGCCGGCAATGTCGCGCTGGTTGTAGGCAACAACGGTGATCCCTGCGCGGATCAGCTCGGCTGCAATGTCGGCCTGCAAATCGGAAAACGTCAGAACGAGATCTGGCTCAAGGGCAAGAATTTTGGGAATGTCGGCAGATGTAAAGGCGGAGACTCTCGGCTTTTCACGTCGCACGCGCGCCGGTCGCACCGCGTAGCCCGAAACGCCAACGATCCGGTCCTCTTCGCCGAGCAAGTAGATCGTCTCGACGGTTTCTTCCGTAAGGCAGACAATGCGTTCGGGTGGAAATGTCTTCATGATTTTGCACATATCCCTTCAAACATCTGCGTTCCGATCGAGAACCCGGTTCAAGAGGAAAGCCAAAACAGTTGTCGCGAAGACCGGTGCAAGAATGAGCCGCGGCTCGGAGAACAGGAACATCCGGTACTCGTGGATCATCGCTCCCCACTCCGGATGCCCCGTGTCGGCGGACAATCCCAAGAATCCAAGAGACGCAACAAGGATAACGGCCCGGCCAGCATCTGCGCCTGCAAGCGCACCGAGGACGGGCAGCGTGTTCGGAAGCATGTGCCTGTGAAACGCACCCGGCAATCCGGATCCCATCGCGAGACTGGCCTGCCAGTACTGTTCTGCCCGCAGCCGATCAAAGAGCGCGGCGAGGCTCAAGGCATAGGGTGCCCAGGTGACCACGATGAGAGCGGCTGCGATCGCCATCAATCCGGCACCGAACAAGGCGGCCAGCACCAGGGCAAGCACAAAAGTTGGTATCGTCAGAACGGTTTCGGCCAGCCACCGAAGGATGACGGAGATGCTTCCGGGACCGATGGCGATGGCTGCCCCGGCCAAGATGCCGATCCCGATGCTCGAAACGAGGACGATTGCAATTGCGAGGACGGAACTCTGCGCACCCACGATCAATCTGGACGCCAGGTCCCGGCCCAAATGATCCGTCCCGAGCCAATGGGCCAACGAGGGCGCTTGCAGCGACTGGCTCACATCAACCGCGTGGGGATCATGCGGTTGCCAGAAAAACCCTATGGCGATGATCAGAAGCACAACCAACATGAAGATGCGCAGGGTCAATGTGCCGACGTCAGCCATGACCCACCTCCACTCCGAGATCGAGACGCGGATCGAGCGACCGTCGAAGAGCCGCTGTCAGGCGTAAACCGAGCACCAGCCACAAGGCGATAAGGGCAATGTAAGGTTGAAGCACCGGATAGTCGCGCTCCGCGACCGCGGCAACGATGCGTTCCGACAATCCCGGCACGCCAAAAACGATCTCCGCGACCGCCGTTCCACCGATGATCCAAGCCAGGTCAGGAGCAATGCCCGCGAGCAAGACAATGGCTGCATGGCGGCGGCCGTGCCGCCAGAGGGCCTTGCCGCGGCCCAGTCCCTTTGCCAGTGCCGTGCGCATATAGGACGCGCTGCGCACCTCGATGAAACCGGCCCTGACCAGGCGGGAGATGCTGCCGATGGAAAAAAACGCGACCAAAGCAATCGGCAAAAGGAGGCGTTCCACCACGCCGCCTGAAAAGGGCCGGATCCATTGCAGTTCGGCAGCGAGGATCCACAAGACGATCAGCCCGACGGCAAAGGCCGGCAGGGCCTGACCGCCGATCGCGAACAGGCGCGACAGACGGTCGGCGAGACCGCCCGGCTGCAACGCCGCCAGAAAGCCTATTCCGGAGCCGACAAGAATAGCGCTTGCAAAACCGGCAAGACCAATGGCCGCGGACCAGCCGGCACGCGGAAACAGCTCGGCCGTGACGGCCTGTCCGGTCACAAAGGACTGCCCCCAGTCAAGGGTGACAAAGCCCTGGAGCCAGACCGCAAATTGCGCAAAGAGACTTCGGTCGAGCCCCCATTCAGTCCGGTAGGCCGCGATGAGTTCGTCCGTCGCGCGAACGTTCATATGATTTATGAAGATTTCGACCGGGTCGCCCGGAACCAGCCGGATCAGAAGAAAGCTCACGGCAACCACCGCAATCCAGGACGCGCCAAGAGACGCAACCGGAAGGATTGCAAAGCGTGTCGCCGCGAACAAGTTCATCACCCAGGTCTCAATGCCGTCATTGCGTCAGCATGAAATCGGGACGCAGAACGTAATAGTCCGACCCCCACGGTTCATATCCGGAAACGCGCTTGGAGACGCCGACATGCCATTCAGGCGTCACGAGGAACGAGACGGGCGCATGTTCGGCAATCATCTCCTGTGCTTTTTGAGCAAGGGTGATGCGGGCCTCCGGATCACCTTCGGCGCGCAGCTCCGCAATCAGCGCGTCGTAGTCCGGGTTCGACCAGCCGGAATAGTTGCGGGCGGCATCGGTTTCAAAAAAGAGCGACAGAAACAGACCGGGATCGCCTGCCGGGGCGGTATGCTGCGCCCAAAGGAACAGGTCAAAGCCGCCTTCGCCGGCCACCTGGCTGGGGCTTTCCGTGACCTGAGTGGTTACGCTGACGCCGAGTTCAGCTAGAGCTGCCCGGACAACCGGTTGAAAGGTGACGAGGTCTGGGCGTTGCGGATAGGCCCAAAGCACAAGCTCAAGACGCTTGCCGTCCTTGGAACGCACACCATCGTCGCCTTTTACCCAGCCTGCTTCGTCCAGCAACGCATTGGCCGCTTCCAGATCCTGTGTGAGCGGACCGCTCGCCGCGAAGGGGTAGCTGCTTGCAAATGCGCCGGTTGCCGGTTTTCCGGCGCGGGCCGCCGCGACCAGATCCTCCCGGTTGACTGCCAGATCGATGGCCTTGCGCACACGCACATCGTCAAGAGCCGGATGACGCGTGTTCATCCACATCATGTACTGATAGGCAACCGGAAACGACTTGACTGCCTCACCGCGGGCACCGTCGAACATGGAGAGGGATTCCACCGGCAGATTGAAAGCGAGATCCAGCTCGCCGGAGGCAAATGCGAGAGCCAGAGACTGGCCGTCTGCGATCCGGCGCAGCACGACGTCAGGCCGTTTGTCGGCGTCTGTATAAAACGTGTTCGGTGTCATGCTGATCTTTGAGCCCGCCTGAAAGTCGGTCACTGCAAAGGGACCGGTAAAGATCGGTGCGTTGTCGGTTTCCATGTAAACCGGGAAGGCCCATTCCGCGAGGATCGAAGGCAGGATCGTCGTCGGTTCTTCGGTGGAAACCTTGAGTGTATCGGAATCAATAGCTTCAAACGTCAACCGCCCTGCCGTGGCTCGCGCGGATGGGTTGGCTTCACCCGTTCTGTTGAGCGCAGCAGCTACGAGTTCGGCGCTGACGGGTGTACCATCGGAAAAGAAACGATCGGGTGCAAGTTCGACGGTCCAGGTGCCATCTGCGTTGAAGTTCGCCGAAGACGCCAGGTTCGGAACGACTTCGCCTGTGCGCGAGACCTGGAACAGCTGTTCCCCGATCCCGTGTGTTACAAGCGCCCAGCCTGTCGACCCTTCAGCCGGATCAAGGCCGGAGGCCAGGAAAGTCTGGCCAACAGTCACGCTTTCCGCCTGAGCCGGGCCCATCGCCAGGGGCAGGGCCATCATGGCGCCGAGGGCAGCGCTGTGCAGGACCTGTTTGACGGGTCTGCGTAAGGAAAATGGGAGCATTAGAGGACCTCCTCGCAATCGGTTGGTTTTATGGTGAAAGTCGTGTCGATCTGCTCGCCGTCAAAGGCGAGGGGCGGGATACGGCCCAAGATGCCGGCACGCAGCGGCTCGGGCCTCGCCGGACGCTCAATCAGCCCGTCAGGGGCCTCAGCGTATTGCGCTGCGAGCTGCAAGATCGCATCCGCATCGGTGGATGCGTCCAGATCGCCAAATACCAGTGTGAATTTGCCGGTGCCGGACAAGGCGACGACACAATGGCGCTTGCACTGGCTCATGCAACGCACACCGCGAAGCTCGACGCCAAGC
>JBCDEN010000386.1:0-4710 GCA_039179715.1 Pseudomonadota bacterium | reverse complement strand
GCGCGGGCTGACGGACGTGATCAGCCTCGGCCGGGGCGAAGTGGTCAAGGGGATTGATGCCGGCATTGTTTATGTCGAGCCGACGGGCGTCATCGCGGGGCGGTACTTCTGCGATGACGACGCAGATGATACTGACACAGGTGATCCGGCCGTTCCTGGGGCTGTCGTCACGCTGTTCGTGGTCGGTGGCAGCGAAATCGCCCGAACAAAAACAGATGCGAACGGGAACTACGAATTCACCGATCTGGCCGCGGGCGACTACGTCGTTCAGTTCGCGACCGACGATGAGCCCGGCAAGGCATTCATCTCCCCAAGTTCGGATTCGAACGGGTCGGATGTCATCGACCCGGAGCGCGGGCTGACGGATGTGATCAGCCTCGGTCGGGGCGAGGTGGTCAAGGGGATTGATGCGGGCATTGTTTATGTCGAGCCGACGGGTGTCATCGCGGGGCGGTACTTCTGCGATGACGACGCTGATGATGCCGATACCGGCGATCCGGCCGTTCCCGGAGCTGTCGTCACGCTGTTCGTGGTCGGTGGCAGCGAAATCGCCCGAACAAGAACGGATGCGGACGGGACCTACGAATTTACCGATCTGGCCGCGGGCGACTACGTCGTCCAGTTCGCCACCGACGATGAGCCGGGCAAGGCATTCGTCTCACCAAGTTCGGATTCGAACGGATCAGACGTCATCGACCCGGAGCGCGGGCTGACGGATGTGATCAGCCTCGGCCACGGCGAGGTGGTCAAGGGGATTGATGCGGGCATTGTTTATGTCGAGCCCGAGTGTCCTGCACCACCTGCGTTCCTGGTAGACTTTTTTGATGCTGCCTTTGAATTCGACTTCCGTCCGGGCAAAGATGATTACAGGCAAGTTGAAATCTCTGAGTTTTTCCACTTCATAGAAAACATGCCGAACAAGGTTCTAATGGACTTGGCTGCAGATGCTGTTCCGGACGAAAGCCGGGACAAGAACGATCTGTGCGATCTTGCAGACCTGATCCAGTTCGCCCTTGCCGAACGTTCTGATTTCGTTTGATCCGTTCGCGCAAAATCAGGTTTGACGCATTCGAAGCGGGACGTGTATGGATCGCAAAGGGCGCGGATCGGTTTGGGTCCGCGTCTGTTTTTCGATACGGTTGTCTTCTTGGGGCTGATACAGACGGGCGCAGCTGCGTTTTGCGGCGGAGCCGGCCAAGGACGGAGTTCATTCTTGAAGGGTTTGGCAATCGGCAGTTTGCGCGTCTTTTGGGTCTTCCTGTTCGCCGCCGGATTGCCTCACAGCCTCAATGCACAGGTCTTCAAGACAGATCCCGCCCGTTTCAGCGCGATGACCTGCCAGCAGCTCTGGTATGTCGAACAGGAAACGCTGGCCGAGGGCCGGGTGTGTTTGACGAGCGAGCGTGCCAGGCGGGCTTTCCGGCGTGCGGAGCGCTGCATTTCGTCCAGCGAGAGCATTCTGACAAAGGCGACACGCACGTATCTGGAACGGCTCAGGAGCGTCGCACGGTCTAAAGGCTGTGCCGGATATTGAACAATTCCGTTCTCTGCTGAAAAAAATCAAAAAAAGCCGTTGTCCTAAAACTGGGCGCAGCTGTGGACCGGCGCAGTATTTGCGGTAGCGCTTTCAGGTGTCACGGGCTAGTTCTGGGCAAGGGCCAGGCACTGTATGCAGCGAGGCAGGCAAGGGATGAGCGAAGCAGCTGAACTTGACGTCGACACCTCCACCGCTCTTCCCATCCCGGTGCGTGACGACGAGGACCGCCTCAATCCCGATTTCATTGCAGCGGTTGAAGACGCGCTGGCAGCGGATGACCGCGCCGGCTTGAAAGCACTTGCCGGCGATCTCCACGAGGCCGACACGGGCGACCTTCTGGAAACGCTCAACGCGGAGGAACGCGCCGCCTTTATCCGGCTTCTGGGCGAGGAGTTCGACTATGCGGCCCTGACGGAAACCGACGAGGCCGTGCGCCTTCAGGTCCTGGAAGACCTGCCGAATGAAGTCATCGCCGAGGGACTTGGCGATCTGGATTCCGATGATGCCGTCTACATCCTGGAAGATCTGGATGAAGACGATCAGGCTGCGATCCTCGAAGAACTGCCTTATGCGGACCGGGCGCAGCTGAAGAAGGCGCTGGACTATCCGGAAGAAAGCGCCGGACGGCGGATGCAGAGCGAGTTTATCGCGGTTGCGCCTTTCTGGACTGTCGGACAGACCATCGACTACATGCGTGAAGCGCGGGACCTGCCGGACAGTTTTTACGAAATCTACGTGGTTGATCCGGCCTTCAAGCTGCTCGGATCGGTGCATCTGGACAAGATCCTGCGGACCAAGCGTGCGGAAAAGGTCACCTCGATCATGGAGGAGACGCGCCAGGCAGTCCTTGCGACCGAAGATCAGGAGGAAGTGGCGCGGCGCTTCGAGCGGTACAACCTTGTCTCCTCCGCCGTCGTCGACGAAAACGAGCGTCTTGTCGGCGTGCTCACCGTCGACGACATCGTCGACGTCATCCAGGAAGAGGCTGAAGAAGACCTGCGCGCCCTGGCCGGGGTCGGCGATGAAGAGATTTCCGACAGTGTCGTCACGATTGCGCGCTCGCGCCTGACCTGGCTGGTGGTGAATCTGGGAACCGCGATCCTTGCCTCGGTCGTGATCGCGCTCTTCGAGGATACCATCGAGGCAATGGTGGCCCTGGCCGTGCTCATGCCGATCGTTGCCTCGATGGGTGGCAATGCCGGCACGCAGACCATGACCGTTGCCGTCCGGGGCATCGCGACACAGGAACTGGGTGCGCGGAACATGCTGCGGGTCCTGAACCGGGAAATCCTGGTCAGCGCCCTGAACGGCGTCGCGCTCGCCATTCTGATCGGCATCACGGCCTGGCTCTGGTTTGCAACTCCCGGGCTTGGCGTTGTGATCGCCGGAGCGATCATCATCAACATGCTGTTTGCCGGCCTGTCGGGCCTGCTCATCCCGATTGCTCTGGACCGGATGAATGTCGACCCTGCCATTGCATCAAGCGTGTTCGTGACGACGGTCACCGACGTGGTCGGGTTTTTCGCGTTTCTCGGGATCGCAGCGCTCTGGTTCGGCTTGCCGTTCTGAAGCGTTTTGGGTCTGGAGCCTATGAGGATCCCGATGTGCGCAAATTGTCGCGCAGTTTCATGATCCGGCTCTGCAAGTCCATGATCTCTTCCATGCTGATGCCCGTGGAGGTCAGGATGCAGGTGCTGAAATCCTCGGTCTTCTTTTGAAGCGCGCGGCCCTTGCGGGTCAGCTTCAGGATCACTTGCCGTTCGTCCCTGGAGTTTCGTGTCCGCGTGATCAGTCCCATCGTTTCAAGACGCTTGAGCAACGGCGTGAGCGTGTTTGTGTCGAGTTGCAGTTTTGAGGTGATTGCTCCGACCGGCACGTTGTTCTTTTCCCAAAGCACGGTCATTGCGAGGAACTGCGGATAGGTCAATCCGACGTCTTTGAGGAGGTCCTTGTAAACGCTGTGCATCGCGTGGTTGGCGGAATAGAGCGCAAAACAGATATATTTGTCGAGCGGCAGAGGCGTTGGCGCCTCCAAACCTTTCGAACCGGGCGCGCTCCCTGCCGGTGTTGCCTTTTTGGCTTTTGCGGAAGAGACAGTCTTTTTCTTGCGCTTCTCCGGTTCTGGAGCCTGTTTTGCGCGTGCTGCCCGTGCAGTGTCCGGACGGTCTTTTTTGCTGCTTTTGGTCTCATTGGAGGCGGGCATTCCGATCGCGTCCAGGAGAGACATCTGGTCTGTCGTCTCGTTCATCCGTCACGTTATAAGTCGCGCGCGATATGGTCGCAACCGGTTGACGCCGGATGGGGAGTGCTTTATGTGAATAAAATATATCGTACACGATATAAATCTTCCGGCTGAAGATGAAAAAATATCAGCTTTACATGAGGATAGGAGTAAACGGAAATGGCTGTTGAAGTTCTGTATGAAACAAAAGCACGCGCGACCGGTGGCCGTGACGGTTCGGCTGAAACACTGAGCGGTTCGTTCAAGGTCAAGCTGTCAACGCCCAGGGAACTTGGCGGAGCCGGCGGTGAAGGCAACAACCCGGAAGAACTGTTTGCCGCCGGATATGCGGCGTGTTTTATCGGGGCGCTCAAATTCGTTGGCGGTCAGGAAAACATCGCCGTGCCTGCCGATACCTCGATCACGTCGACCGTAGGAATCGGACCCCGGTCGGAAGGTGGCTTCGGTCTTGAAGTGGCCTTGGAGGTTTCCCTGCCGGGGTTGGACCGGTCAGTCGCTGACGGCCTTGTCGAAAAGGCACATCACGTCTGCCCCTACTCGAACGCCACTCGCAACAATATCGATGTCAAACTGACGCTCGCCTAAACCAGGCTGCCGCCGCATGTGGCCGGTGCGTGCGGTCACTGCGTCAGCTCGGACCCGACCTGGTAGACATATTGTTGCCAGGACGGGTCGAGCCCCTCAAGGAACGGGTTTTGCAGGCGGAAGATCTTGCGGCCGCTCAGATTGGCGAACTCGATGCTGGCGCGATATTTGTCTTCCCACAGTTCCTGAAGAGAGCCGTCTTCATATGCGAGCAGCAGTCCTTCATGGACGCGTTCGATCAGTTCCCGGTTTTCGCGCGCGGTTACAAGGAACCTGGGCAACGGATAATAGACGGAAACGGTCTCGTCATATGTCAGGCCGGGTATGTTCTTTTGCGCTTTCCACT
>JBCDEN010000039.1:0-12459 GCA_039179715.1 Pseudomonadota bacterium | reverse complement strand
GGCATTGTCAACGGAAAGCAGCGCCTTGGCGTGCTGGGCACGGTCTATCCTGAGCGCACCAGAGCGCCGGCGCACCTTGTCCTGAACCTTGAGGATGGCAATCGAAAAGCGCTCGAAATCGCGCCGCTCCTGTTCGGCTCCGCCTCTCTCGCTGCCATATCTCTCCCACTTCGTCAGCCCAGCAATTTCGCCCGCTGTTTCCACAGCGGTTTTGTCCTCTGGTTCCAACATGCACGCGCCCTCACAACCAATAAGAGAATAAATAGAAAAACAACAAAATATCAAAAGCACTCACCAATTATTATATTTCTGTTCTATTTGATTTTCAATATCGGTTGATTATGCCATGCAGTGAATACATAATTTACTCTACGAAAGAAATCGAAGTTATTTATGAAAAAGGAAAATTCAGAATTGAGAAAAGTGTTTAATTTACTTGCTGGACGGTAGGCGCGGGTCCAGCTGAAGCTGGACATCTGCAATGGACGAAATGGGTCCGATCTCCACAACCCGAAAACGTCGCGCCCAGGAATTTCTGGCATTTGCAGGTATGAAGACAGACCCTTGAGTTCCGGCAGGCACTGGCTGAAATGCAGCGTGTCGCGGCAAATTCATCCTGCATTTGATCCCGCAGGGCTCTTGTTAAGGTCGCGTTTACCATAATACTGTTGCCTTCTTTTGATGTTGCTTTTGTTGATTGTTGACGGAAATGCGCCAGTCAGGGGTGCATAGGGCGTTTCAAACAGGCAGAGTTGCCGGAATGCCTGCATCGGCGTGAAAGAGCCAAAGGACACGAACATGTCGCGAAAACTGAGCCGCCGCAGTCTGGTGTTTTCTGTTCCGTTTCTCCTGGCAGCCTGTCAGGGCCAGCAGAAATCGACCGTTCAGGCCGGTCTGACGCCATTGGCCGACGGCACACCGAACTACACCTCCGCCTATGCGCCGGTGCGTGATGGCGGGTTTTCGCTACCCGGCATCGACTACCAGGCATTCGACCCGAAATATCTGCGCCAGACCGTGTTTTATCCGACCCGGTACCCGGCCGGCACGATCGTCGTCGATCCGCGCAAGAAGTTTCTCTATCTTGTTGAACCGGGCGGTCGCGCAATCCGCTATGGCATTGGCGTCGGCCGGGCAGGTTTTGCCTGGAACGGGGAAGCGGTGATCCGCTTCAAGCGCGAATGGCCGAAATGGTTCCCGCCCGACGAAATGATCGAGCGGGACCCGAAGCTGGAAAAGTACAGGGACGGCCAGGAAGGCGGCCCGGGCAATCCGATTGGCGCCCGGGGCCTGTATCTCTGGCAGGGCAACAAGGACACGCTCTACAGGATCCACAGCACGAACCAGCCGCGCAGCATCGGGACCAATGCATCCAGCGGCTGCATCCGCATGTGGCACCAGGACATCATCGATCTCTACAAGCGCGTCGATGTCGGCACCAAGGTCGTCGTCCTGGGCTGACCGTCAGACGGTCTCGTTCAGCTGCGCGGCAAAGAATGCCTCGGGGCTGTCCGTTTCCGCGAGCCGTTTGTCCTCGATCAGCCAGAACCTTGTGCCGACATTGCGGACAAAAGTCCTGTCATGGCTGACGATCAGCGCCGTGGTGCCGTTTGCCAGAAGCTCGCTCTCCAGTGCTTCCTGTCCGTCGATATCGAGATGGTTTGTCGGCTCGTCCAACAGGTAGAAATTTGGCCGCGCCAGCCGCAGCAACAGCATGGCCAGCCGGCTGCGCTGTCCGCCCGAGAGCGTCTCGATGTTGTTTTCCTGCAAGCCGATGGAAAGGCCAGCCTCGGCCAGAAGCGCGCGCGCCCGGTTGTCGCCGACATCCGTTGTCTCCGTGACCGCTTCCATGGGGCTCCTGAAGCGGCTGAGTTGGGACAGGGTCTGATCCGAGACGCCCGGCACGGCAGATGGCGCGACGCGTGTGCCGGCCGTCTCTGTCTCCAGGGCATCGGTGATCCGCGACAAAAGGCGCGATTTTCCGGTGCCGTTCGCACCCAGGACAACCACCCGGTCACCGGGATTGATCCAGAGCTGCGGAAGTTTGAACAGCGTTCGCCCGCCGGGGATCGTCACGGAGGAAACTGCGAGGCTGACGAGGGCCTTTGCATGAGCGCCCGACGTCTCCAGCCGGATCCTGCCGGCAGAATGGAGTTTTTCTGAAGGCCGCGCCGCGTTCTCAATCTTGTCCGCCCGTTCGTTCAGCTGCCTGGTCTTGCTGAGCAACAGGTCGGAGCCCGAGTTGACACCGATATTCTTCAGTTTCGCAGCTTTCCGGCGGAGCTGGTTCGCCTTGGCGAGATCATTTTGAAACCGGCGCTCGGCCGCGCTGTCGCGCTCCGCCAGGCTGTGGCGCGCTTTGGTGAAGGGCAGGGAATACACATGCGACGCCTCGCGGCGCAAAAAGAGGGTGCGGTTGCAGACCGCATCGAGAAATGCCCGGTCATGGCTCGCAATGATCATCGGTATGCCTCGGGCAACCGTCGTTATCCAGTCCTGCAGAATGCCGATCCGGCTGAGGTCCAGGTGGTTGGTCGGTTCGTCCATCAACAGCACATCGGGTTCGGTTGCCCAGGTCCGCGCAAGCAGCGCGACCCGCTGCCAGCCACCCGACAGGTTTCTTAAAGGCTTTTGCCAATGCGTTTCGGGAACCTGAAGATCGTTCAGCGCGATATCGACGCGCCAGCTTTCCGTCTCGACCTGCTCCGGCGCGAGCACGTTGAGGACGGCGTCATAAAATGTCAGTTCCAGAAGGCCGTCCGGAATATCCTGGGACACAAGGCCAACCCTGATCCCTCTGGCCAGGGTTACCTCGCCATGGGTCGCATCGGCTAGACCTGCGACGATGCGCAAGAGGGTGGACTTGCCCGTACCGTTAGCGGCGACGAGACCGATCCGGTCGCCCTTTTCAAGGCTCAGGTTCAGGTTTTCAAACAGGGGCGCGGAGAATACGACGCCAAGATTTCGCAGACTGATCAAAGACATGTGTCACAACTTTCAAACCGGTAGATGCGGCTTCGTGAGCCGCCTTTTGGGCAGATCGTCGTGACGTTGAGTATGTCCTGCGATCAGCCCTACAAACGCGTTTGCAGGGCCTGGACGGGACCGCGGGTTCGATCATGATATCGAAAAAATGTCATTTGACCCTCCTGCGGTTCGTGTGAAATCGATGCGGCAAGGTAGTGCGCCGGCTTCACCCAGTCAATCGCTTCGACACGCGAACGGCGTTGATGAAACCGGCGAGCGCATGGAACGGCATTGGCTCAGGCCGTCGTGAACATGTCCTTGTAGGCATCGCGCAGCACGTTCTTCTGCACCTTGCCCATGGTGTTGCGCGGCAACTCGTCCAGCAGGAGCAGTTTTCGCGGATGTTTGAACCTTGCCAGCGAAGCCTTGACCGCATCATGGATCGCGTCAAGATCCGGGCTTGCGTCTTTCTCCGGCACGATCACACCGAGCACCGTTTCGCCGAAATCGGGATGCGGCGCGCCGATCACCGCGCTCTCCAGCACGCCGGGCTGGTCGTCGAGGACAAGCTCGATCTCTTTCGGATAGATGTTGTAGCCGCCGGAAATGATCAGGTCCTTGTTCCTGCCAACGATGTGAACGTATCCGTCGTCGTCTATACGGCCGAGATCGCCGGTGATGAAAAATCCGTCGCTGCGCAGTTCGGTTGCCGTCTTCTCCGGCATCTGCCAATACCCCTTGAAGACATTGGGGCCGCGCACTTCGATCTGGCCGACGTCGCCCTGGGGCAGGCCCGCCCCGTTCTCCGGATTGGTGATTTTCAGTTCGACACCGGGAAGCGGGAAACCGACGGTTCCGGCGCGCCGTTCGCCGTCATAAGGGTTGGACGTGTTCATGTTCGTTTCGGTCATGCCGTACCGCTCCAGGATGCGGTGGCCTGTCCTGTCCTCGAACTGGACGTGCGTCTCGGCAAGAAGCGGCGCGGATCCGGAAACGAAGAGACGCATGTGGGCTGTCAGCTCCCTGGTGAATCTGGCATCGTCCAGCAACCGTGTGTAGAACGTCGGCACACCCATCATCGAGGTCGCTTCGGGCATGTGCGCAATGATCTCGTCCAGATCGAATTTCGGCATGAAGATCATGCTGCCGCCCGCCGCCAGGATCACATTCGTCGCAACGAACAGCCCGTGCGTGTGGAAGATCGGCAGCGCATGCAGAAGAACATCAGCGTTCGTGAACCGCCATTCTCCGACAAGCGTCTGCGCGTTGGACAGAAGGTTGTTCTGCGTCAGCATGGCGCCTTTGGAGCGGCCCGTCGTTCCGGAGGTGTAAAGGAAGGCGGCAAGGTCATCGCCGCTCCGCTCCGCGGTGGCAAAGTGCGGTGGCAACCCGCTCGCGGCCGCGCTGAGGGAACCGGAACCATCCGCATTCAAGGTTTCGAGTTTGGCACCCAGACTTTCCGCAACCGGTTTGAGAGAGGCCTCGCTTCTGCTGTCGCAGAAAACCAGCGAAGCGCCGCTATTGTCGATGAAATAGGTCAGCTCGTCGACAGTGTAGGCCGTGTTGAGCGGCAGGAACACCAGCCCGGCCTGCGCACAGGCTGCGTAAAGGGCGAGAGCTTCCGGTGATTTTTGGACCTGCGCGGCTACGCGGTCGCCGGCCGTCAGACCAAGTCCTGTCAGGGCGTTGGCTGTTCTGGCAGTGGTTTCCAGAAAGTCCTGATGGGTCAGCGTGCGCCCGTCCAGCAGTCTTAAGAAGGGCGTCGCTTTGCCGGCATGTCTGCCAAAGAGCGTGTCAAAGAGAGGGTTTGGCATCGGCGTCGCCTTTTCTGTTCTTGTTGAGCGCAGCGGATCTTGCAAGTGACTTGACTGCGTCCGTGGCCATGACTTCCTGTGTCGTAGCGAATTTTTCGTGGTTTTGCGCCACTTTCGAGAGATCGTAAAGATAATTCACCATCGTTCCCCCCGATTGCGCCTGGCCCTTTTCGGACGTGTCGGCCCCGGCATGAACGGCATGAACGATCGCTCCGTTGCCCAGGTGAAACCGGGCGACGGGATCGAATGGGCTGTCCCCCCGTGATTTGGCATTCAGAAGATAATGCGCCGCCTTGGCCTTGATCTGGTCCGGCGGGCCGGACTGCCAAGCGTCGCCTTCGCGCTCCAGCCAGCGTGTCAGCCCGGGAATGGGGGACAGCGTCACGAATGTCTTCAGCCCGCCGAGTTCGGCCGCCAGGTCGGAGGCGACCTGTTTGATCAGCGAGTTTCCGAACGAGATGTTTGCCAGGCCGGCCTGGCAGTTCGAAATCGAATAGAACACCGCCGTATCGGCGTCTTCGGCCGCGTGCGCTTCCCGGTCTTCCGCCAGAAGCGACTGGATCGAGTTGGCAATACCCTTGGTCAGCGCGACTTCCACGAAGATCAGCGGTTCGTCCGGCATGGAGGGATGAAAGAAGGCGAAGCAGCGCCTGTCCGCCGGTTCCAGCCGGCGGCGCAGATCATCCCAGCTGTGGATCGCATGCACGGCTTCATAGGCGATGATCTTTTCCAGAATATGCGCAGGGCTTTCCCAGTTGATCGGCCTGAGCACCAGGAAACCGCGATTGAACCAGGAGGCGAACAGATGCCTGAGATCCAGATCCAGTGCATCAAGCTCCGGATCCTGCCCGCCGAGCCTCAAGAGGTTCGCGCGCATCTCGACGAGCGCGCCCGTTGCGCCCGGAACTCTGTTGAGGCGCCGGAAAAGCTCCTGCCGGCGCGGTTCCGCCGCCGTCATGAAGTCCTTGTATGTCGCCTTGGACGGGGACCCTTCATAGGCATCAAGTGCGGCGCGGACCTTTTCCGGATCGATGTTGAGCCTGCCGGCGATCGTCCGGAAAAAGGCCAGTTTTTCGTCATCGTCCAGGTTTTCGAAACCGGACAGGATATCCTGTGCCAGCGCGAGCCCAGAGGTCTCGCCAGCCGACCCGACCAGCTCGTCGGCCAGGTCTTCCAGCGGCCGCTCGTTCCTGAAATACCGCCCTGGGAGCCGGTATCGGCGCTCGAAGACCGTGGACAGAAGGTCGGCAAAGAGCGTCATACGGCTTTCCCCATGACAACGTCCGGAAGCCAGGTCGCCAGTTCCGGGAAAAGGCACAAAAGGATGATTGCCAGCACCATGCATCCGACGAATGGCAGTGAGCCGGTCAGGATCGTCTTGAGCGAAATGTCCGGTGCGATGCCGTTGATCACGTAAAGGTTCAGGCCCACGGGCGGAGAGATCAGCCCGATTTCCATGTTGATCGTCAGAACGACCGCGAACCAGATCGGGTCGAACCCGGCCGTGGTGATGATCGGAAGCAGAATCGGTGCTGCCATGAGAATGACGGCCACCGGCGGCAGGAAGAAACCGGCGATCAGCAGGAAGATGTTGACGGCTCCCATCAGGACCCAGCGGTTGACATCCAGCGTGCCGATCCATTCGGCGATCGACTGCGTGATGAACAGCGAACTGAGCATGTAGGAGAACACGCCGGCGGCCGCGATGATGAACAGGATCATCACCGATTCCTTGGTGCTGTCGCGCAGGACCACCCAAAGCGCCTGCGGCTGCCAGAGCTTGTAGATGATCATCGCGATCAGCAGGCACAGCAGCGCGCCGACCGCGGCCGTCTCGGACGGTGTCGCAACGCCGCCATACATGGCATAGAGCACACCCAGGATAATGGCGATGAAGGGCAGGACGCGCGGCAGGATCTCAAACCTTTGGCCCCAGCTGTAGCTACCGGAACTCAACCGTTTGCCTTCGCCCGACCGCCAGGTCGAGTAGAGCGACCAGGCCATGAACAGGCCGACCAGCATCAGCCCGGGAATGACACCGGCCAGGAACAGGCGGCCGATCGAGGTCTCGGTCGCGATGCCGTAGACGATCATCGTGACGGAGGGCGGGATCAGGATGCCCAGGGTGCCACCGGCGGCAATCGATCCGGCGGCGACGCCGTCCGGATAACCGCGCTTGCGCATTTCCGGGATGCCCATCTTGCCGATCGCCGCGCAGGTCGCGGGCGACGAGCCGGACATGGCCGCAAACAGGGCACAGGCCCCGAGGTTGGAGACAACCAGCCCGCCCGGAACACGTGTCAGCCATCGTTCCAGCGCCTCGTAAAGATCTGCGCCGGCGCGTGTCGATGCAATCGATGCGCCCATGATGATGAACATCGGGATCGACAGGAGGGCGAAATTGTCGAGCTTGCCGAACAGGATTTCCGGCATCAGCTCCAGCGAACGGGGACCGTCGAAGATGATCAGGAAACCGGCGGAAACGATCAGCAGCCCGATGGCAACCGAAACGCCGGAGAAAAGAACCAGGATTGTGGCAAGCGCGACGATCGCGCCCAGAAGAAGGGGATCCATCTTGCTTACTCCAGGCCAAACGGTTTGTCGGTTCCGGTCAGAACGGCCACCAGGTCAGCGATCAGCTGAAGCAGGAGCAGACCGAAGCCGACCGGCAGGGCGAGGTAGGGTATCCAGAGCCGGACGCCCCAGACCGTGTCGGAGCGCCAGCCGCGATCCCAGGCGAAATGCCAGTATTCGAAGCCGTACCACAGCATGATCGAAACAATGACGATCGACAGAAGTGAGGTGAGCATGGCAAGCGCGAACCGGGCCCTTGCGCCAAGCGAAAGCGGAATGAGATCCACGTTCACGTGCCCGCGCAGGCGCTGGACATAGGGCAGTCCGATCAGGGTTGCCGCGATCACGAGGTAGATGACCGCTTCGGTCTGCCAGACTGTCGACCCGTTGAGAACGAACCGCACGAAGATCATCTGGCAGGTGATTGCCACCGCCGCAACGATCATGCCAGACGAGCACCAGCCTGCAAGGGTTGAGATGGCTGCGACGGCCCGCAGGAACGGGTTGTTTCCTGCGCGCGCGACAACAGCGGAGCTATGGCCGGCCATTACCGACTCCCTCAAGATCGGGATTGAAAGAAAAGCGTGGCGGCCAATGGCCGCCACCTAATTGTGTCACTCTACGGCAAGGGCCTTGTCGAGCAGGTCCTGCCCGTCCGGAACCTCTTCGACGAATTTCTGATACGACGTTTCCATCGCCAGCTTGCGCCAGGCGTCGAAATCTTCCGGGCTCATCTGCGCAATCTCGACACCGGCTTCCTCGAACACCTGTACGGAGGCCGCATCCTGTTTCTTTGCCTCTGCAAGATAGAACGCCTCGGCTTTTTCGGCACCGGCCAGGAGTGCTTTCTGCTGTGCTTCGTTGAGGCCTTCGAAGGCCGACTTGTTCATCAGCAGCGGCTGGTACATGAACCAGAGGGCAACGTCGCCCGCAGGTGTGTAGCACTTGACCTGTTCGTAGATCCGGTAGGACACGAAGGACGACGAGGACGTGTTGGCCGCCTGCAGAACACCCGTTTGCATCGCGTTGTAGATTTCAGACGACGCCATGGAGGCAATCGATGCACCCGCACCGGCCAGCATCTGCTCGAAGGACTTGCCCGCCGCGCGCGTCTGCAGGCCTTTCACGTCATCGGGGCTGGTGATGCACTTGTCCGTCCCGGCAAACCCGCCGGCAAGGTAGCCATGAACCAGCACCATGACGTCATCATCCGCCATTTTCGCCTCAAGGGCCTCCATGAACGGCGAGTCGCTGAGACGGGCCGCGTGGTCGTGGTTCTTCACCAGGCCCGGCATGAGTGTGAGGTTGTAGGCCGGCTGCTGGCCACCTGCATAGCTCAGCGGAAACACGGTCATGTCGAGCTGACCGCGGCTGAGCGGTTTGTATTGCTCGCGCGGCTTGAACAGGGATTTCGAGCCGAAGATCTTGATCTCCAGATCAACATCTGCTGCGGCGACTTCATCTGCAACGATCTGCGCCACCTGGTGGCGAACATCCTTGTTGGACCACTGGTGGGATAACCGCAGCTCCGTCGCCTGAACCAGCGTCGCAGTGCTCATGACGGCAAGGGCTGCCACCGCGCCTTTCAAAATTGATTTCATGTTTTCCTCCCGAAGTGCCCGCACCGGGTTTTCGCCCGGGCGGCGCCGGCAGTGTAAGATCGTTCTGTATTTTTAGTCAACAATCTTGTATACAAAAATTACGAGTTTGCGTTTCAACGTTGGTCGAACTAGAAGAAAAGACATGGAACAACGCCGTGCCGACAACATTGCCGAAGCGCTCGAAGAGCACATTTTCAGCGGTATTTTCCAGAACGGGGATCGTCTGGATGAAGTGAGGCTTGCCGAGCAATTCGGGGTCTCCCGGACGCCTTTGCGCGAGGCGCTTCAAAGGCTGGCCCTGTCGGGTCTTGTCGAGCTGGTGCCGCGGCGCGGCGCGTTCGTGCGTCAGCCCGGGCCAATCGAGCTGATGGAGATGTTCGAGGTCATGGCGGAACTTGAAGCCGTTTGCGGCCGCCTGGCCGCACGCAGGATTTCCGATGAGGCAATCGAAGAGCTTCGAGATGCGAACGCAAGCTGCCAGATGGCCGTGGAGGCCAGGGATACGGACGGATACTACGCCGAAAACGAGCGTTTCCACAAAACGATCTACCAGCAGTCGGGCAACGGTTTTCTGGAACAGGAAGCGACGAAACTCCACAAACGGCTGAAGCCGTTCAGGCGGCAGCAGTTGAAGTTCCGCGGCCGCATGGCCCAGTCCATGTCCGAACATGAGGCGATCGTTGATGCCCTGGCCGGCGGAGACCCGGAAGCGGCGGCTGATGCGCTGCGCAATCATGTCGCCGTTCAGGGTGAGAAATTCCACAATCTGATGGCCAGTTTGAAGCAAAAGGCCAGCTGAAGACTTGAACACCGGTGGTGCGCGCCTTGTCCGGGCGATGGCGATCGGAACGGCCTGCGTGACTTTTCAGATTGACCTTCCCGTAACTGGAGGTCCTAACTGAAGCGTGAAATCAGTCTTGATGAAGAGCACGCCGGTTATGCAGGAAACTCTTGCCACCTTGGAAAGCCCCTTGGATCGCCGCCTGGCGCTCGAACTGGTCCGCGGCATCGCCCTGGAGCCGATGAGCAGCCTATCGGACAGACCCGACCACGATACGATCGGTTTGACCCGCCGTCTCCGTGATCATGAATGCACTGCGCGTGCGCATCCCGAAACCTTGAGGTTCACCAAATGAATATCGGAACCGCATCTGAACAAAGCCGGCTGCCGGTCAAGACGATCCGCTACTACGAGGATATCGGGCTTGTCAGACCGCTTCGCAGTGACAACGGTTATCGTGATTTCTCCGACGCCGACCTTCAGAGACTGAAATTCCTGCAACGGGCCCGCAGTCTCGGATTTTCCATCGAGGAATGCCGCGAATTGCTGTCGCTCTACGAAGACGGCAACAGGGCGAGCGCAGACGTCAAGGCGATCACGCAATCCAAGATCACCGAGATCGACCGGAAAATCGATGAACTGAAATCGCTTAGAAAGGTTCTGACGACGCTCTCCGATGCCTGTCACGGAGACGATATGCCGACATGTCCGATCATCGACGATCTGGCCGGAACGGGTGACCTGGACCCTGACCTGAAGACAGGATGATCTGGGCTGCTCGCATGCGAGCATATCCGGCGATTGCGCCGGGGGTGCTGAGAGAGAGGACAAGAGACATATGAAGACCGGATACTTTGCCTTGATCCTGTTTGCGGGACTGGCAGCCACGGGCGCTGCCTTCGCCCACAGCGGCGCGATGGGGATCGTCAAGGAACGCATGGATGCGATGTCGGAGATCAGCCGGAACGTCAAGACCGTGGGACAGATGCTGAAAGGCACCGCCGCCTACAATCCGGGCGAGATCGAGCGTGCCGCAAAAGCCATTTCCGCGCATGCGGGCGATGCCATGACGGAGCTGTTTCCCGAAGGCAGCCTGGATCCGCCCACGGAAGCCAGTCCCAAGATCTGGGCGCAATGGCCGGAATTTTCCATGTTTGCCAGCAGCCTGCAATCCTCCGCAAGGACGCTTCAGGACCTCGCGGCACAAGGGGCGGAGCAGAAAAACGTTGCGGCCGCGTTCGGCGAGGTCGCGGCGACCTGCAAGAGCTGTCACGAGGCGTTTCGCATCAAAAAATAGCGTTTCGGAATAATTACGCAGCGTCTTCAATGCCCACACTCAGCAATCCGCTTGCCACGGCCCGCAGCATGTTTTACCTCACGGTCAAACATTTGCGGTATCATGAGAAACCGGCAAGGCAACAGGAGACGGCGCGGCATGAGCATCAGATACCACACGGAAGATCTTCCTGATCTGAAGGCCTATGAGGCGGCAGACGCGGTTGCGGTCGATTCCGAAACGCTCGGGCTCAACCCGCATCGTGATCGGCTGTGTGTGGTTCAGCTCTCTTCGGGCGATGGCACGGCGGATGTTGTCCAGATCGCGCGCGGCCAGACCGAAGCGCCCAACCTTGCGCGCCTTCTCACCGACGCGGCAAAACCGAAGATTTTTCACTTTGCCCGGTTTGATGTCGCCGTGTTGAGGCACTATCTAGGCATCGAGGTTGAACCGGTCTGGTGCACCAAGATCGCTTCGAAACTCGTGCGGACCTATACGGACCGGCATGGCTTGAAAGACATCACCCGCGAACTCCTGGGTGTTGATCTGTCGAAACAGCAGCAGAGTTCCGACTGGGCCGCGGAAACCCTTTCGGACGCGCAGCTGGCCTATGCGGCATCGGATGTCCTGCATTTGCATGCGTTGAAGAAAAAGCTTGAGTTCATGCTGCAGCGGGAAGAGCGCAGCCACATAGCGGATGCCTGTTTCAAGTTTCTGCCGACCCGTGCAGAACTTGATCTCAAGGGATGGGAAGAAACGGACATTTTTGCGCATTCCTGAGGCCTGCCCCAAGATTGATCGGTGGCCTTGCGGCAGTTGGAGAATTTGTTGAGTATCACCAGCGGACAAATGGGACATGTACTTCCCGGGCATCAGCTCAGCCGTGTGCAGCGGGCGGCACGCCGCCACAGCATTCTGGTGCGTCTTCTGCGCTGGACGTTCCCGGCGATTGGTCTCCTGATCCTGGCAGGCATGACCGGACTTGTTGTCCTGTTCAATGTTCTGAGCGGTTTCGGTGCGGCAAACATGATGCTGACAAGCGAGGGGCTGGTCATGGATCACCCCGAATTGTCCGGCCACGACGGTGACCGGTCCTACAAGGTGACCGCGCGACGCGCGATCCAGAGGCTGAGCGATCCCCGGATCATAGATCTGGAAACCATCCGGGCCGATATAGTGCTGAGCAAGGACGAGAGTGCAGAAATCATCGCCCTCAAGGGCACCTATGACAATGCCGCGGAGACGTTGCGCCTTTACGAGGGCATTCAGATCGAGTGGAGCGAAGGCTACACGGTCGACCTGTCGGTGGTGGACGTCAATTTGAAGACCGGCGCCATGAAAACGTCCGAGCCCGTTTTGATTCGCTCCGACCAGGGCGATGTTCAGTCCGGAAATCTCTCCTATGATAAGGAAAATGGCCTCGTCCGGTTTTCGGACGGCATCAAG
>JBCDEN010000675.1:0-2659 GCA_039179715.1 Pseudomonadota bacterium | reverse complement strand
CTCGCTTCTCCGCGAATGCGCAGTGTCTCGCCCCTGCCCGGCACCATGAACAGCAGTCCGATCCTCGGATCCGCAAGGATGTTGTGAAACGTGTCTACACGCCTGTTTCCCGGCCTGTCCGGAATCGCGAGCAGCGATTCACTCAGGATCCTGACGAATCCGGGCGGATCGCCTCTTGGAGACAGATCGACATGGCCGTCCGGATTTGCGGTTGCCAGAAAACAGAACGGGGCATGCTCAATGAAATTCCGGCAAATGGAATCCAGCGCCGGTATTTCCTTTGCAGCGATCTGCGGCAGCGGCTTGCCGGTCAACTCCTCAAGCTCGTCCGCACGCGTCACAATGTCGGAAAATCCGGAAAACGGATCGTTGTCAGTCATCGGCCAAGGCTCTCGCTGTTCTTTGAAAAACTAAAGAACGTCGTCCCTCACCTGTCAACAAGCTGTCTTCGCGGCAAGCAAAAGCGGCCGGAAAACTCCGGCCGCCTGCGCAGGTATCGGCTCATTCCTATCGGATGATGATCTCCGGCCCCATGAAGTAGTAGGGCAGGAAGGTCGAGAGCGCCGGGACATAGGTCACCAGGATCAGGAACAGCAGCAGAACCAGCACGAACGGCGCCGCGGCCTTCACCACCTGAACAAGGCTCATGCCCGTGATCCCCGAGGTCACGAAGAGGTTCAGGCCGATCGGCGGGGTGATCATGCCGATTTCCATGTTCACGACCATCAGGATACCGAGGTGGATCGGATCGACACCCAGTTCCAGGCCAATCGGGAACACCACGGGCGCAACGATCAGAAGCAGGCCCGAGGGTTCCATGAACTGACCGCCGATCAGCAGGATAATGTTGACCGCGATCAGGAAGGTGAACCAGTTGAATCCGGCTTCGACCATCCAATCGGTGATGAATTGCGGGATCTGTTCCGCCGTCAGCGTATGCGCGAACAGAAGCGCGTTGACGATGATGAACATCAGCATGATCGTCGTCTTCGACGAATCCGTCAGCACCTTCTTGGTGTCCTTGTGGAACAGCGCCGGCAGAAACTTCCAGCCGATCATGCCGAGGTTCCGGCCCCAGACCTTGCCGCCGACCGCGTAGGTCGCCGGCAGGTCCGCCGGTGCCAGGCCGTGCCGCAGGATCGGATAGCCCGCCAATGCCGCCAGCAGCACAATGGCGCTGTCGATGCCGAAAAAGGCCGCCCGCTCCGTGAAGATGGAGGCAAGGCCCGACCAGACAAAGACGGCAACAACTGCATAGGTGATGGTCTTGAACCCGGCCAGGCCCAGTGCGCCGTCTTTCTCCTCGACCCAGCCGACGCCGGCCAGCGGCCCCATGTCACGATAAACAAACAGGGCGATCAGGCAGGCATAGACAGCGGCAACGGCAGCGGCTTCCGTCGGTGTGAAGATGCCGCCATAGATGCCCCCCAGAATGATGACCATCAGGAACAGGCCGACGGCTGCCTGCGATACCGAACTCCACAGTTCCTTCCATCCCGCCCAGGGCTGCGCGGGCAGCTTCTTCACGCGTGCCATGATGTAGATCGCAGTCATGAGCATCAGGCCGGCGATGATGCCGGGGACGACACCTGCAAAGAACATGCGCCCGACCGACACGTTTGTTGCGGCCGCATAGACGACCATGACGATGGAGGGCGGAATGAGAATGCCCAGGGTGCCTGCATTGGCGATGACGCCGGCCGCAAACTCCTTGGTGTAGCCCGCTTGCCGCATGCCGGCGATGGCAATCGTGCCGATGGCGACAACCGTTGCCGGTGACGAGCCCGACAGGGCTGCAAACAGCATGCACGCGAAAACAGCCGCAATGGCAAGGCCGCCGCGTATCCAGCCGACAGCGTCGATCGAGAACCGGATGATGCGCCGGGCAACACCGCCGGTCGACATGAAGCTGGAGGCCAGAATGAAGAACGGGATCGCCAGAAGCGTAAAGTTCTGCGACGCGTTGAACAGCTGCACGGCCACGGAACTCATCGAGTCATGGCTGAACAGGGCGATGTAGAGAACGGCTGACAGGCCGAGCGAGACGGCAATCGGAACCCCGAGGAACAGAAAACCGAAAACGAAAATGAACAGAAATGCGGTTTCCATCGGCCTAGTCCTTCAGCACGTCTTTGTTTTCGGCCACCAGTTCCTCCGCCTCGTGGGCGGCGATGATGGCGTCCTTTTTTCCAAGAAGGATCAGGATGAATGCCTGAACGGACCGGTAGGCCAGCAGCGCCAGTCCGATCGGCAGGATGATGTAGGGTATCCAGCGGGGGACACGTTCGCGGACTTCGAACCACTCGATGATGAAGACCGGCCATTTCAGGTCTTCCATGCCGATCGGCAGCTTGTAGAACCTGGCCACATAGGCGTAGGCACCGCCGCTCGATCCCTTGTTCTCAAGGGAGAGGAGCGCAGCAAGCCAGGCCGCTTCAAACAAGAGCGCCGCGTAGACAATGGTGAGCGCGGCGCCGAGCAGAGCCGCAAGGCGGAAGAGGCGCCTGGGCAGAAGGTTGATGATCGCATCGACACCGAGGTGAGCGCCGATCTTGATGCCGTAGCTCATGCCGAACAGGATCAGCCACGCGAACAGGACTCGCGTGAATTCAAGCGCTCCGCCCCAGCCCGAGTTGAAGCCGTAGCGCGCGACCACCTG
>JBCDEN010000291.1:0-5818 GCA_039179715.1 Pseudomonadota bacterium | reverse complement strand
TTTCCGTTGATGGTAACGGTGCAGGTGCTTTTCGACATGAGGGGTGTCCGTGCTGGTGCGTTGCTTTGTCAGTTGATTGTCAGGCGAACGGGACGCGAATGACGGGTATGCCGGGTCTGGTTGTGATCGAACACCGAGACCCAGACAAACAGGCCGTCTTCCATGGGCAGGTCCTGATGGTTGCCCGTGTCCATGTCCCGGATCACTTCCAGCGTCCAGTAACCGTCCCGCCACTTGGCACCGCCGTCGAGGTCCGCGCGGCTGCCGAGATATTCACCCGTGATCAGGACACCGGGAATGACGGTATCGAGCGGAATCTTGGCGTCTATCTCTTCGGAGTAAGGAACGCTTTCGGCATCGAACATCCACCATTGCGAACCCTCGTCATCCGTCGCTTCGATTGCCAAGTCGAGGTGACCCATCAGGTTCACGGTCTTCTTGTAGTCGACCGGAAGACGCAGCACGTCTACCGTGCCCTCGTAATCGGAACCCTGTCTTTTCTTGTAATTGTAGACGTAAAAGGACTTTCCTTCGTCTGCGCCGTATCCGGCGCTGTAGCGTTTCTTGCCGGCGGCCTGCGCCTCGCTCGGTTCAAGCGGTGTGCCGAACCACATGTCGTCCACCTTGCCCAGCATGCCGCCGCGCGAAGCTTTCCATTGCCAGACATCGATCAGGCTGCCATCCGTCGTATAGTGCAGGCCCCGTTTGTGCAGGGAAGCCGGTTTGTTGCTCAGCGGCTTGGGGCCCATGTGGGTGGACTTGCCGCCGCCAAACGCGTCCGACTTCGAGAACGCAACGGAAAACTTGTCTTCGTAATAGGCCGTCTCGTCGGAAATATCGGCCCGGTTGTTGAGCATACGCCAGCCTTCCGCGGTCTTGATGAGCGGATGCCTTTTCAGCGACCGGTTTGCGTCTTCCCAGCGGAATGCGAAGGCGATCTTGTCGCCGACCTGGGCGGCACGAACCTCGACCGTGGATTCGCCGGTGCCTTCCAGCCCGGCGCCCTGATGCGTGCGCACGAAGACCGGGCGCGCGTTCTGCCACGCGGCGTCGTCGAGAACACCGTCGAGTTCCGGGAGTGCCGACGCCTGTGAGACATACAGATCTCCGCGGGTACCCAGGTCAAGCGCAACGGCGCCTGCAATCACAACGGCCCCGAGTGCCAGGGACTTCACCAGCGGGTAGCGCCCCATCCCGGTGAAATATCTGAGCGGCTGGGGCCTGAAAAGGCGCAGCAACTGGGCAATGCCGCCATAGAAATAGTGCAGGACCACATGTGCCACGATGTAGCCCATCACGGTCAGCGCGGAAATGTAATGCACCGTGACCCAAAGGCCGCCATGCCCGAGATAAAGGAGGACGCCCGTTGCGGTCAGGGTCATCACCGCGCCAAAAAGCACCCAGTAGGCAATTACGTTTACGGCAGCAATGCGCAGTTTGTTGCTTGCGGGAAGGGACAGGACGACGACCTTCTTGGACGAGATCCGCCGCTTCAGCCGCGCCGCCGACATATACGCCGCGTAGGCAAAAATCAGCGCCAGAACAAATACGGCAGACAGATAATGCCATGTCCAGATTTCGCCTTGAGGCAGGATCGGTTCGAACAGCTTGGAGAACCAGGCGCCTTCCGCATCCGCAGACAGCCGCAATCCGGTAACGAGGCTCGTGACGATCGCGATAACGAGGGTCCAGTGCAGCAGGATCGTTCCGAGGTCGCTGCGCACGACGGCCTTTTTTCCGTCGGGCCCGTTGGAGAACTGGCCGGTCCGGTCGCGATGTGAGCTTGAGTATTTGCGTTCAGTCGAGCTTGGTGGCGGGGTAAGATCCAGACGGTGATCATTCGCTTGGTCTGTCAATGTTCTCTCCACACACGCAGCAATAGCAAGAATCTCGAAAGCATCCGGATTCGAGCAAAACCTGTTTTTTTCTTAAGTAGCAAGTTAACAGAACATTAATTTAACAAAAAAAGAAATAGAAAAATCGATGGCGTGCCCAAGTTTATACAATTTCAAATTTAATGAATGCATTGAATCAGTTCATGAATTACGTATGGGAAGTTATACCAATAATTGTATATCAGGTTGTATTTGTTTTTGGAGAAGTGCCTAGTGTTTTTGCAGAGTTCGCGCGAATACACTTGCTATTCTGCTATGGAGCCAGATTTTGATATTTTTGGCGCAGGTGCCGCGCGGTTGAGGACAACACGCGTGGATGCCAAGTGTGAAAGCCTTGGCCGCAGGGACTGGCCACCCGGTGTGACCGGGAATCGGTCCGGTGGGGTGCCGCTGGAATGACTGGCGACCGGCGCGAGAAAACAAAGGCGGAAAATGATCCAGGTCATACGCCCGTCGCCGTTTGTCGGTTAACTTCGTTCCAGTTGATATCCAGGGCCGCTGTTTCGCTGCCGTTCGGTTGTGTCGAAGCGGAAATGGTGCCTAAGATATCGCCGCAGGCTGGTGTCGGGTCGTTTTGCCGATGTCCTCCGCGAATAATTGAATCAAGGTGCCTTTCGCTTTCGGGGAGTAACAATGCTCGTCTCTCACACCCGCATTGTCGATATTGTAGGCGACATCATTCGGATACAGGTTTCCTCATCCAGCTCCGAGTCGGAGGGGCGGCCCTGTCTTGGGGATCTCGCTCTGGTGGAAACGGGCGAAGGCGCCTCGTCGCTTGCCCAGGTAATCAACATCGAATCCGACATGGTGTCGCTCCAGGTCAACTCCGGCACAAAGGGCCTGGCCAATAACGCGTCCGTGCGCTTTCTCGGCGAGGCTGCGAAAGTCACCTATTCCGACAATATCCTTGGCCGCGTGTTCGACGGTGCGGGTCATCCGATCGATCAGGGACCTGACCTGTCAAGCGATCCCACAGTGCCGATCGGCGGCCCGTCGGCCAACCCGATGAAGCGCGTTCTCGCATCGCGCATGATCCGCACAGACGTGCCGATGATCGACATTTTCAATTGCCTTGTCGAAAGCCAGAAGATCCCGATCTTTTCCGTTTCAGGTGAACCATACAACCCGTTCCTGGCGCGCATCGGTATCCAGGCGGATGCCGATATCGTTGTCTTTGGCGGTCTGGGACTGATCTTCGACGACTACGCGTTTTTCAGAAAGCAGTTTGAGGATGCGGGCGTTTTTCCGCGCACGGTCATGTTCATCAACCAGGCATCCGATCCTGTCGTGGAGCGCCTGCAGGTGCCGGACATGGCATTGGCGGTCGCGGAAAAGTTTGCGGTCGAGGAAGGCAAGCGCGTGCTGGTGCTCCTGACGGACATGACCGCTTTTGCCGACGCCATGAAAGAAGTGTCGATCGCCATGGAGCGGGTCCCCGCAAACCGGGGCTACCCGGGTGACCTCTACTCCCAGCTTGCGCGCCGCTATGAAAAGGCTTGTGATTTCAAGGGATCGGGCTCCGTGACAATCCTGACCGTGACGACCATGCCGGGCAACGATGTCACGCATCCCGTGCCGGACAACACCGGCTACATCACCGAGGGTCAGTTCTATCTGCACAGTAATGTCCTCGATCCGTTCGGTTCGCTGTCGCGCCTGAAGCAGCACGTGATCGGCAAGGTCACCCGCGAAGACCACAATCAGATCATGAACACCATGATCCGGTTTTATTCCGGCGCGCGCGACGCCGAACAGAAACAGTCCATGGCGTTCGAGCTTTCCGATTACGATCGTCAGCTGCTCAAGTTCGGTGCGCTCTTCCGCAAGCGGTTCATGGATATCGAGGTGTCCAAGCCCCTTGAAGAGGCCCTGGATCTGTGCTGGCAGACGCTCGCCGAATGCTTTGAGCCGGAGCAGCTTCTGATGAAACAGGGTCTGATCGACAAGTATTTTCCGGGCAGGACTGCAGAAACGGCCAAGAGTGCTGACGAGGCGGTCGCCTGATGGCAAGGCTCGCGCTGAACAAGTCCTCGCTCGCCCGGGAGAGCACCCAGCTTGCCGAATACCGGCGTTTCCTGCCGTCGCTGGAACTGAAGCGCCTGCAGATCATGGCCGAACGCGCCAGGGCGAAGGACACGCTTGCCCGCCTTGAGCGGGACTATGAGCAGCGCTTTGTCGATCTGGCAGCGTCCCTGCCGATGATCGCCAATAATCATGTTCCGCTTGAAGGATTGGTGACGCTCAAGGATGCGGTGCGCGGCGAGCAGAACCTGTCCGGCACCATTTTGCCCGTGCTGGAGGACATTGACGTTGAGACCGGTTCCTATTCGCTGCTCGCCCGGCCGCACTGGGTCGATCCCTATGTCGACGGCATGTGCGACCTGCTGCGCCTGAACCTTGAACGGGACGTTGCGCGCGAGCGCATCGCAAAGCTCGTCGAGGCCGAAGCCGTGATTTCAAGAAGGGTCAACCTGTTCGAGAAAGTCCTGATCCCGAGGGCGGAACGGAACATCAAGAAAATCCGCATGGCGCTCGCTGACGCGGAGCGGGATGCGGTTGTGCGGGCCAAGATTTCCAAACGCAAGACGGCGGCCCGCAGTGCCGGGGAAAGGATGGCCGAGCTGTGACCATCGTTCCGCTTACGAAAGTCAGTCTGGTCGGCATCCTCGATGACAAGGAGAAGGTGCTAGAAGCGGCCCAGTCGTTTGGCATGCTGCATCTGATCCCGTTGAGTTCCGCGCAAAAGGAACTCGAAGCCGTCCCGGCCGGTCTCGGGCGCGAATCCTCCGAGGCCCTGCGCTGGCTGCTGGAATGCCCCGTCCAGCGCCGCCCCGTCACCGAACAGGACGATTTCGATCTGGAAGAGGTCGTTTCCGAGGCTTTGTCCAACCGCAAGACGCTCAAGGACTGCCGGGATCGGCTCGAACAGCTTGCCCGCAGGATCCGGGATGTCGAACCCTGGGGGGAATTCAGCTTTTCCGAACTGGCGGAAATCGGCGACAACCGGCTGTGGTTCTATGTGGTTCCTGCCGGCAAGCTGGAGCAGGTAGATCCGGCCGGCAAGGTGATGGAGATCGTCCACCGGGACAAGTACCGGGCCTATGTCGTTCTGCTGTCTCCCGAAGAACCGCCAGCCGGCACCATGCCGGTGCCGCGGGTGCATGTCGGCGCCCTGTCGCTCTCGCAACTCAGACGCCGCTATGAGCGGGCCGCTGTCGAGCTTGAGGAACTGGAACTGGAGCGCCAGCTTCTGACGAAATGGCGTTTCCTGCTGGCGCAGAACCTGGCCGCTGCGCGGGACCAGTCGCGCCGCAGTCGTGCTGCGCTGGAAACCGCCGACAGCGATCGTCTTTTTGTGATGCAGGCCTGGGCGCGCAAGGACCAGAGGGATGAGATCCAGCATCTTGCGGACACGCTTGGCCTGGCGGCGCTGTTCGATGACGTGTCCGGTGACGACAAGCCGCCGACGCTTCTGGAAAACGCGCGCCCGATGGAAGGCGGGGAAGACCTGGTCGAATTCTACCAGACCCCCGGATACCGGGACTGGGACCCGTCCGCCATCGTCTATGTGTCGTTCATCCTGTTCTTCGGCATGATCATGACCGATGCCGGTTACGGATTGCTGCTCCTTCTTCTGCTTTTCCTGTTCCGCCGGCGGTTCGCGGGCTCCCCGCTCGGGCAGCGCATGTTCCGCATGTGTGTCTGGCTCATGGTCTCGACGACGGCCTTCGGTGTTGCAACGGGCAGCTATTTCGGCATCGCGCCGCCGCCCGGCAGCATACTCGGTCATCTGAAGGTGATGAACCTGAAGGACGTCGACACGATGATGAAAATTACGCTGACGATCGGCGTGGTTCACATCGTTCTCGCCAATCTGATGCGCGCCATGCACGAAACGACCCCGAGCGGCCGCTTTCAGCCCC
>JBCDEN010000027.1:0-13472 GCA_039179715.1 Pseudomonadota bacterium | reverse complement strand
CTGGTTCTTTGGTTCGAAATACTGGTAGACGATTGCCGCACCATCGCGTGCGCGGCTGCCGATCGCGCTCAACGCGTTGCCGCCGGTCTCGCAGGCCTGAGGATTTCGACTGCAGAAACCGCCGATATCCGAAACCGTTGCCTGGGCCGCGAGGAACGCGGAAACCGGGTCGACGTCTACGGTTCTTTCGGGCGTGCTGGTCTGGTCGGATCCAAGCGGAATCAGGACCAGCACCAAGGTGAGCCAGAAGGCCGTCCTCAGAAGAAACAACATTTTGCTACCCATGGTCAGTTCGAAGGTACACGCCGGTTTTTTTGCGGTGGCGTGTTTGTTATGTTCGAACCCTAGCAGGGACAAAAGAATTTCAGGTTGAGTGGGTGGAGGCAATTTTCGTAAAATAAAACATGCATTTAAGGCAAGTTTTCTGAGAATTTGATTCAAATTTTATCAATCGCGCTCCATGTCCTTGAATGGTGCCGTTTTTTTGGATTTTTTCACGCGTTTGAAGTCATCCTTTATCGTTCATTAAGCGCTGCGCCCGACAATGGCCTCCGGAACAACGAAAGCGGAACTTTCCGTGGGATTCGTGTGGTAGTAAAGAGTGCGTAACCCTCTGAAAAGAATAGCGAAAACTTGGAAGCTTTGGTCGGTCCGAGTCGATGGCATGGTTCATCCCGCCGCCGCTGCCGATAATTTTCTGGCACCAATTCACCGCTCGCTCCTCATAAGCTGCCTGTTGAGTGGTACGGTCGCTCTTTTCATCCTGCCGTTGCATCTGGCGCTGGCGGGACCGCCACACGTCGCCACGATCCTGGTGCTTGCCTGGATGCTGAGCCAGTGGCCGATCGCCCACTTTCTGTCGCGCACCGGTGCCATGAACACCACGATCGCGCTGTCTTCGGGTCTGTTCGCCAGCTTTGTCGCGGCGGTGTGCCTGCTGACAGGCGGAGACAGTTCCTTTGCGCTGCTGTGGCTGCTGATCCCGCCGGTCGAGGCGGCATTTGCCACAAACCGGAAAGTTACTGTCGGAATATCCGTGTATTGCTGCGCGCTTTTTGCCGCTGTCACGTTGTTGCCCGCGGGCGTTCCGCAATCCATGACGTTGCCGCCAGAGGCGGGCCTCTTCGCGTCGGTGGCCGCCTTTCTCTACACGGGAATGCTGGCATCTAGAATTTCGCTCGACCGGCATCGCGCCAGCGCCGAGGTTCTGAAGTCTGACACAAGGCTTGAGCGGGTGTCGAACACCGTGTGCGAGGTCCTGCTGGAACTCGACAAGGAGGGGCGGCTTTCGGTTCTGGGGGGGCCGGTCCGGAAAATGTTTGGCTTGGAACCATCGATTTCGGACGAGGACTGGGTGTTTCACCGTCTGAATGTTGCCGACCGCCCGATCTATCTGTCCAGCCTCGCTGATGCCAGGGAAAGCGGGAAGGACGTGCAATTGGAGGTGCGGCTGCGGCTTGGCTCAAGCAAGCCCGGTGAACACGGACAGGCCGCGTATTCCAGGTTTCACCTTCGGCTGCGCTCCGCACAGGCAAATCCGGATGTCGCGAGAAACGGATCCATCGTGCTGGCACTGCAGGAATGCGAAGACAGGAACGGTGAAGGCGGCCAGAGACCGGAACCCCTTGCGGCGGCCGGCAGCACCCGCTGGAACCTGATCGAGGAGGCTGGCGCGAGTGCGCGCGATCAGGTGGCCGCGATCGTCGATCTTGCAGCGCTGGTGGAACATGAAGGCAGGTCGCTCTCGGAAGGAAGCCTGCACCGAACGGCACAACGCATCCGGTCCGCAGGTGACCGCAGCGCGCGCTCCTTGAATGCGTTGCTCGATCTGGTGCCTGCCGCTGACGGACAGATGCAAAGCGAGTTCTGCAAGGTGGATGTGGCGGATTGCCTGACACACAGCAGCAATCTCATCGGTCCTCTTGCCGATCGCCTGAAAGTGTCGCTCGACATGGCCGCCTCCGTCGATCTCCCGGCAGTCTTCGTCGAGAAGAAGAAGTTCCGTCAGTCCCTTCACCTCATTCTCTCCGAATGCGCGGAGACGGCGGGAGCCGGGGGGATCATCCGCGCGGAAACCGTTGCGGGGCCAGGTGCCATTGAACTGGTGCTGACGGTTTGCAACCGTCAATCCTGCCTCAACTGGACCGCCGGCGAGTCAAAGCCGGTGTTCGAAAATGCGGCAAGGTTGCTGAACGAGGCCGGTGCCGAATTCAGCATCCGTTCCTCGCTGGGCAGCGGTGAGCGTGTTGTCATCATCATTCCGGTCAGAGCCGAAAAGGGCAGGCCGGAGCGAAGCACGGGTGTTGCGGACCTGTCTGCGCCATGGGCTGAATCGGCATAGGCGACATCATGGCAAGAGCGAAGAAACAGAACAACAAGCCAAAGCCGCAGGAAACCCTGATGGCCAGGGCCGGGCATATTGCACTCGACAATCCGGTCGCCGCCGGCGGTGCGGTGGTCATGGGACTGACATCCTGCCTGATTATTGCCAACGCAATCGGCCTGCAGCCGGGACGGCATCCCGCGCCGCTCTTCAGCACGCGCGAACGCGCCGAAGAACCGGTCTTGCCCGAGCCGGGCGGGCGCAGAAACAGTCTGCAGGTCCAGGAAATATCCACCCTCGTGCTTGACTTGCAGATGTCGCTGCGACGGATCGGTCTCTATGAAGGGCCACTCGACGGATTGAGCGGGCCGGCGACCGAACGGGCGATACGCGCCTTTGAGCGCAAGGCAGGGCAGGCGGAGACAGGCAAGGCCAACGAGGCTCTCCTTGCCCTTATCCTGCTGCATGGCGACGCACCTCAGACGTCGTTCATTCCCGTTCCCCGCGCGAAACCGGGCGTGGACGGCAGCCCCAGCCGCGCTGTTCCGCCATCCGAAATCGCCGACATTGAGACCGATCCTCATTTGCAGAAAATCCAGAAGGCTCTTTCGGATCTGGGTTACGGTCCGCTCAAGGCAGATGGCGTGATGGGGGCGAACACCACGGCGGCCATCAAGCGCTTCGAACTGGACCGTGGATTGCCGCTGACCGGGGAACCCGGCTCAGAGACCATCGATCGGCTCGAGATGGTCAGCGGGCTCAGCCTGTCGGGGTGATTGATGCCGTGATCGATCTGGCGTAAACCGTGGCCGGGCCCGGCATTCGCCGGAGGCGTCAACGCGGAAGCCAGGGTTTTGTCATGAGGGTTACATCGGATTTCTTCGTGAGCGCGCTGGTTCGCAGGCTGTTCGGCGAAGGCGGCTTCGCGGCGGTGTCCCGGCGCGGGGCCGAGGAAGCCGGTGCCGTCTTTGTCAGCGTTGACAGGCTCGATGGAAGTTTCGACCTCTATGGACCTGCGCCCCAGGCGCTTTTCAGCGAGCAACCGCAGGGACGCCTGTTCGAACGCATTCTTTCCGGTGCCGAAGCGCAAGCCGTTGCCGAGCGCTTGCAGCGCGAAGCCCGGATGGATCCGGACCACTGGCTTGTTGAGGTCGAGGCGCGCGACGGCAATATCGACCTGCCTCTGGCCGAGAACGAGGGGGACCAGCCGTCTCCCGGCGCCGGTTTCTTCAGGTTCTAGGAAGCGGATTTCTTCCGGGCATCGGTGCCGCGCTTTGCGAATGTCTTCTTGTGCGCGGGTTTTCTGACGCCGGCTTCCTGGTATTGCGAGGAATGCCGCAGCGACGCTTTCTGATTGACCTGATCGTGCAGGATCCATTGAGCGACCAGCGCTTCTGCTGCTCCGTGACTCAGCGTCCTGTGCATGCGAAGCAGACCGCGCAGATCCTGCAAGGGCGTCTCTTCGCCCAACATCCGGATCAGGATCGTCGTCGTTGGAAACTCCGGCAGACCCAGCGCTTTCAGCGCGATTGTCAGCCCTTCCGCCTGATCTTGCTGCAGCAGGAGATCGCAGCTTGATCTCGACAGCCCGAGGCCCTGGCTGAGAAGGGTCGCAAAGCGGCGTCTGTTTTGAAGCAGTGCTTCGCTCACAAGTGCCTCCTGGAGCCGGAGGCGATTGGTTTCTGGTCTTTTAGGCATGGTTCCACCTGGTGTTTGAGCCTGTTTCACGAGGCTGGTCATTTCAGCGGCGGCGATCGCCTGCTTTTTCAAGGGAGCTGGCAGATAAAGAAACTGGCCCATCAGGCCGTCGGGACTGAGCGCGTCCTGCCCGGCAAGCTCAAGCCCGAGCGAGGCGATGATCTCGCTTCTGCGGCACAGCTTGGCCTTGTGGGTCGCGCTCAAGGTGATGTCGTCGCGTTCGAGCAGGATGCTGATCGCGCCGGCTTCTGCATGGTCGCACAAGGCCGCAATCACCGATTCGCGCAAAGAAGGACGTGACGCCACGGCTTTTCTCAGGATCTCGGGCCCGTTTTCCGCAGCTTCGACGAGAAGATCCACAGGAAGGCGCGGACTGTAACGCATGGCCGGTGCAGAGGTTGCAGCATCGGCGTGGCGTGCCAGCGCCTCCTGCAAATCATCGGGAATCTCGGGGTGGCCTGCCAGCAGTGCGGAGATCTGACGGCTGTCCTCAACGTTCGCGCCGGGCAGGAGGTTTCGCGCAAGTTCGAGAAAAATCCTTTTTTCTTCAATGTCATGCTTCTGCCGTCCGACGAATATTTCGGTTGCCGGGAGCAGAATGTTGCGGCTGTCCGTGCGCGCAGAACCCTTGTCACCGGGTGACTGCGATTGAGGTTTCGGAGGATTTAAGCTTTGGCTCTGTCGCATAACACCCGACTAAAAATACGAAAGACCGTTCAACCGTCTGAAGTTGTTTCCTTCAAAATGGACCAAAAGCGTTAGCATGCTGTTAACCCTGACAGCTTCTTAATGATTCCCGCACCAAGTAATGCGTCGCCCGTTTGACCGTTTTCGATCGGTAATACACCGCCGAGAAGACCGGAACTGAAGGAGGAGACGATGGGCACTTTGCTGGATTTTTCATCCGCACAACGGCCCACTGCGCGTGTGGGTCAGCGTTCAAGAGAGCCGCAAACCGCAAGCCGGGAAGCATTTGGAGAGGTTATCCTCTTTCCAGGTGTGCGCTACGAGCGCCACGACCTTGATCTTGCCGCACGAATCGCGACCATCGGCAGAGCAGCTGGACCTGCTGGGTCTGACAAGGACTGACGGTCCAAGCCTCTCCAGCCGCGACGAGGCAGACACAAGCCTCTCATCGCAAAGACAAGCGGTCTGGAGACATGCCCGATGGGCAATGGCAATGCAGCAGTTGTAGCTTCCGTCAGGGGCGAACGGCCCGGCGCTTCTGCCCGGCTGTTCCGCCTATCGTCCGCAATGCTTGCCGTTCTTGTGGTTCTCGCGGGTTGCACGCGCCCGACTGGTGACTTCGACAGGGCAAGACCGTCGGTAGTCCATGATGGCCTGATGCCTGCCGTCGGCGAAAACGCGGCGCGCCTGCGGGGCGACCCGGTTTCCAAATTCAACTATACAAATGACGAGAAGCTCCTGCGCGACCGTGGCTGGACGCTGATCCGGCCTCCGTGGACGAAGGACTGGATCGGCGGGACGATGGTCGAGCTTTCGCGCACCCGGGTTCTGCCGGAAACGGAGGGGCGGGTGCCGCCGGATCTTTATCTGATCTATCTGCGATCGGACAAGTTCCGCTCTTCGGATGCCCGCTACGACAAGATTGCAGCCGACGCGACCGGCGATGCGGATCTGGTCATGCCTTTCTGCGAGGTCGCGTTGCGCGTTCAAAAGGCCGACGATGAGCGCCTCAGGGTCTTGCGCAATCAACAGGTGACAACACAGGAAACCTACGATGGTGCGAAGGCCCGCGTCTGGGAAAACCGGGTCATGGTCAAGTGGGTCGGGCAGGCGCTCCGGTATCGGATCATTGCCTACAAGAAAGCTCTCAAGGGCCTTGAGATCGAGACACCAAGCAGGGACCGGGTCTGGAAGGTCAACAACGCCATCCGGGAACTTGAGGGCCAGGTCCGGCTTGCGGAGGCAAGCTGCGAAGCGAACAACAGATATGGTCAGGAAAAACCTGCCAAGAAGTCCAGGATATATACCGGCTGGAGCACGGAACGGGCTCCCGTGAAGAAGTAACACGCTCAGCATCGTGTTGCCTGTCCCGGAATAAGATCGCCGATCGGATTGAACTTTCGACCTCCCGGCATTATTGCAGTGGCAAGGAACCGGCACGTCAGGATGCTTTGCGGAGCCTGCCCAATCCGCCGGTCGGTCGTTCCTCTTTGGTCCGGGAGCCAGCATGAATCAGAGACTTAATCAGCTTGTTCAGGAAGCGCTCGCACATCAGCACGCGGGACGCATTCCCATTGCCTTGAACATGTTCGAAGAAGTGCTGAGCCTTGATCCGAGAAATCCGCAGGCAAATTTCTCCCTGGGAATTGCGGATTATCAGGAGGGCAGGATCGGTCTGGCGATCGAGCGCTTTAAGATCGCCGCCAAGAAGGCTGGAAAACATCCCCAGGTTCATCAGCTGCTCGGACTTGCGCTGTTGAATGCGGGCGATCTTGACGGGGCTTTGAATTCTCTCAAGAAGGCAGTGTCCCTTGCTCCGAAGGAAGCCGGTTTTCTTGCGCAGCTCGGCGATATCTACCGGGCAAAACGGCAGGCGGTTCTGTCCAGGCAGTCCTATGAGCGCGCATTGAAACTGGACCCCGAAAACGGCTACGCGCTCGTGGGGATGGGGCAGCTCGAGGTCACGGTCGGCAATATCGACAAGGCGATCGGCTGGTTCGAAAAGGCGATCGCGTGCAAGAAGGAAGTGCCGACTGCCGCTCAGTGCCTGAGCCTTGCCAAATCATTCAAGGAAAAACCGGCGCTGCTCGATGAAATCGAGGCGATCGCGAAAGATGGTGTCCCGAGACCTGGTCCGGAGCAGGCAAACCTGCACTGGGCGGCCGGCAAGATCTACGCCGATCTAGGCGACACCGCACACAGTCTCGAGCACTACCAGAAAGCGCGGAACAACCACTATCCGCCGTTCGACGCAGCTGCCTATGAAGCGCGCATTCAGTTCATGAAAGAGGTGTTCGACGAAGCGTTTTTCTCCGAGCGTCAGGACGTTGCGGACAGTTCCGAAAAACCGGTTTTCATCTTCGGTCTGCCGCGCTCCGGAACGACTCTTGTCGAACAGATCGTCGAGTGTCATTCACGCGCTGCCAGCGGCGGGGAAATTCAGTTCTTCAGGCACCTTCAGGAAGACATGGGCCTCAAGGGAGTTCCGAGTGCTGCGCTTGAAAGCCGCCTGAAGGCCATGGAACCGAAGGAGTACAAGCGGATCGCGCGCAAGTATCTGGGTATTCTCGATGGCGTGGACCGGCGCGCGGACCGTGTTACGGACAAGATGCCGCACAATTATGAAATGCTCTGGCTGATGGGCCTTCTATTTCCCAAAGCGACTTACATTCATTGCCACCGGGCACCAGCCGACACATGCATCTCACTTCTGTCGCATCCGCTTTCTCCTGCGCATAACTATGCAGCCACCCAGGAAACCGTTGGCCGGTACTACCGGACATATGCATCGCTGATGGAGCAGTGGGAAAAGGTGGTTCCTGCGCGGATCCATACGCTGACCTATGAGACGCTCGTTGAAAACCAGCGCGCCGAGAGCGAGGTGCTGCTGTCTCATGCAGGTCTTGCCTGGGAAGACGGGTGCCTGGAATTCTACAAGAGCGAAACGCCGGTCACGACGTTTTCCAACACGCAGGTGCGCCGGCCGATGTTCACGTCGTCGCTCGGACGCTGGCGCGGCAAGGAAAGCCACTACAAGGAGCTGTTCGACGCCCTTGGATCTTATGCCCCGCAGGACTGAGCGTGCCTCTCAGCGGGTCAGCTTTCGCTGATCACGCCGCAGCTTGCCGCTTGCAAGGCGCGGTCGATGCTCTGAGCCTTTGATTGATGCGGTACAAAGGCTCGCAAAAGGGCGAAACCGCTGATTTCGTCGGTTTCAATGACAATCAGGTCTTCCAGGTTTTCCGGCGGGTTTTCGCGCAGGATGGAAAGCTGCGACGGTGTGATGATCAGCATGGAGAGCCGGTCAGCGCCTGCCGTCCGGTTGTTCAGGCTGTAAAGGGCCTCGCCGGCTGCATTGAACAGGCCAATGGACCAGAAAGTCGTCGGGATACCCGCATCGAACAGGATCGGGCCGTCGGCCAGCTGGAACCTGCAGGCGGCGTGTTTCATCGCCGGGTCGAGATCGGGCAATGCTTCTTCCTGCGGCCTGACATCGGGAAGCAGGTTGAACTGCCGGTCCGGCCCGTATGTGGCAACGTTGTCATACGCGCTGTGCTGGACATTCAGAGGAATGCCGAAGACGACAAGTATGTGGATGACGACGGCGAGAAACAGGATCGCGATCGCTCCCAGTGTCGTTGAAAAGCGGCGGGACAGGGTCATGGACAGGCGAGCCTCTCAATGACGGGCAGGGAGATGCCGTCAAGCGCGGCTCCCGTTGTCACCGGGGCATCATAAAGACGCAAGACGAAGCGCAGTCCGTCGCTGGCATTTGCTCCTTGCGCGATCGGCAGCCAGTTGCCCGAGTGGGGCTTGCTTGCAGCGCTGATGGTGAATGTGCCATCCGGATTGCGCAACAGGTTCTGGCTGTCGACCTGCACCCGGCCCGGAAGCGTGACCGTCAACCGTCCGTCGCCGTCCGTTGCGGTCAGTGTCCAAAGCCTGGCGGCCGGTGTCTGTCCTGAAATCCGGTAGACACATGTCGGGTCCAGCAGGTTTCCCGCATCGTCCTCGCGCGCAACCAGGGCTAGGCCTTCGCCCGAGGCGAGCGGCACGACGGCGCCACGGGTATAGATCGCGACGGAATAGGGGTCTGCCTCCGCCGTTCCGGCCTTCGGATAAGCACGCCACGCACCGATTGAAACCGCGTTGAGCGGCTGTTCCCGCTCGATCATGACATAGGCGGAACCGATCCCGAGCAGGGTGCCGGCCGCCACGATGACCGTCAGAAACAAAAGGGTCCGGAAGGGACGGCTTCGATGCGGCCGGATCGCAAGCGGCAGTTCCTGCACGCTGAAGTCGGTCTCGGCGTAGCCGGTTCCGTCAGGGCTTGGGGAGGGGACCGTCATTGTGCCGCCGCGAAATCCGTCGGTTCACTTTCACCGCCTGCTTCATTGCGCGCGCTGTCCTTTTCGATAAGGCTCTGCAGGTTGCGCCCGATACGCAGCAAAAGGCCCTGCGTCCGGCGTTTGAGAACGCGCGGTTGCGAAAACACGGTGGTCGCCTCCGCGACCTTTTTCGTGGACGGGCTGGAAAGACGCGGCAAGGAGTCGGCCTCCACACCCGGCATGCTGGCAAGTTCGATGCCGTTATGGGCATAGTTCATGTAGAGTTGCCATGTCATTGCCGGAAGACTGCCGCCGGTGACCCGCCGGGTGGACGTGAAATCGTCATTTCCGACCCAGACCGCCGTTGAGAAATTCCCGGTATATCCGACAAACCAGGCGTCCCGGTAGGCATTGGTCGTACCTGTCTTGCCGGCGGCGACCACACCATCGATGCGCGCACGGCGGGCGGTTCCGGCCTCGACCACATTGACCAGGATGTCGTTCATCATGTGGACCTGTTCTTCCGGCAACACGCGCTTGGGGTCTGCTGCAGCTTCATCCCGTTCCCTTCGATACAGAAGGTCCCCGTCGCTGTTCCTGACCTCCAGGATCGCGTAGGCCGGGGCCGCGTAGCCTCCGTTTGCGAAGGTCGCATAGGAGGAAGCCATGTCGATCGCGGTGACTTCCGACGAGCCGATCGGGAGCGAGATCGAGTTCTCAAGTTCGTGCGTCAGTCCCATCGCGTAGGCGGTTTCGATGATCTTCTCGCGTCCGAAGTCGAGGGAAAGGCGCACCGGTATGGTGTTGATCGACTTGGTCAGGGCCGTCTTGAGGGTGACCGGGCCCCGGAAACTGCGCGTGTAGTTCTTCGGCGACCAGTTGCCGATCGAAACCGGGCGGTCGGGCACGATGCTCTTGGACGTGTACCCGTTCATGAAGGCGGTCATGTAGACGAACGGCTTGAACGAGGAACCGGGCTGACGCAGCGCGTTGACGGCCCGGTTGAACTGGCTTTCCCCGTAGGACCGCCCACCGACCATGGCCACGACAGCGCCGTCCGGTATCATCGACACGAGCGCCGCCTCGCTTGCGTCGCGCAATTTGCCGTTTTCGCGCAGGATCGTTTCCACGGCAAGATCGGCCTGGCGCTGAAGCGCCGGGTCCAGCGTCGTACGCACGGTGACGATCCGGTCGCGGGCAAGAGCGGGGTTCCGGCGGGCCAGTTTCTTGACCTCTTCAAGTGCCCAGTCCAGGAAGTATTCGGGCAACTGGTCCTGCGACCGGTCAACCGCGATTGCCGGGTTGCGCCTGGCGCCGATGACCTGTCCCTCCGTCAGGAGTTCTGCCTGAACCATGTTGGTCAGAACTTCGTTTGCCCGGGCGCGGGCGGCCGGAAGATTGATGTGCGGCGCAAATTTCGTCGGCGCCTTGTACAGCCCTGCGAGCATGGCGCTTTCCGCCAGGGTCAATTCGCGGACATTCTTGTTGAAATAGAACTCGGCCGCTGCCGTCACCCCGAACACTCCGCCCCCCATATAGGCGCGGTCGAGATAGAGTTTCAGTATTTCCTGTTTGCTCAGATTGGCTTCCAGCCACAGGGCCAGATAGGCCTCCTTGATCTTGCGGCTGAGACTGCGCTCGTTGGTCAAGAAGAGGTTTTTCGCCAGCTGCTGGGTCAGCGACGAGCCGCCCTGTACGACACCGCCGGCGCGCGCATTTTCCACCATCGCCCTGAACGTGCCGACGGCGTCGATGCCGAAATGGAAGAAGAAGCGGCGGTCCTCGGTGGCCAGGGTCGCCTTGATGAGGGAATCGGGTATCTCTTCCAGCGGAACACTGTCGTTCAGAACAATGCCGCGCCTGCCGATTTCCTTGCCGAACCTGTCTTGGAACGTGACCGCGAATTCGTCCGTCGTTTTCCAGTCGGCATAGCGGGTGGCCTCGAATGCGGGCTGCGCGAAGGCGAGCACCACGAAGAAGCCTATCAGGCCCAGGGTGAGCCCGTCGGACGACAATTCTGAAAGACCGCGCCAGATGCCCTTCGCCCTAAAACGGCGCAGGAACGCGTCGTAGCCTTCGAAAAACCGCCGGATGGCAGATCCGCTTTTCCAAAGGGCCGTGTCGACGAATGCATCAAGCGACAGGAAAAACCGCCTGATACGGTGTTTCTTGCCTGGTGCATTGTCGACGGTGCGAGCATTCGGTTCGTGCTTGTCCGTCACGCGTTCAGTTGCTCCTGATTATGTGCGCAGCCTCAAACTATCTCTTTTTTGCGCAACTGGAAACATGCAGCCCGCGCGCAATTCGATTGCTCCCAGCTAATTGATCCCCCGACGTGAAACACCAGATCAATCCATGCCGCTCGGCAGGGGCGTTGCAGCATTGCGGATTGCGTGATAGGCGCTCAGGTCATTGGCGCGAAAGGTAGGCGAGAGCATGGGCTCCACAGTGGACGAGACCCTGAACAAAAGTGCCTTCTGGAAGACAAAAACACTCGAGGACATGACGGCTCAGGAGTGGGAGTCGCTTTGTGACGGCTGCGCCCGCTGCTGTCTCAACAAGCTTGAGGACTGGGACACCGGAGAAATTGTCTGGACCAATGTCGCCTGCACGTTGCTGGATGGCCAGAGCTGCCAGTGCAAGGACTATGACAACAGGGCGGCAACTGTGCCCGACTGCATCCAGCTGACGCCGGTGGAGGTGAAGACGCTGACCTGGTTGCCGCCGACCTGCGCCTACCGGCTCGTGGCGGAAGGCGAGGATCTTTACTGGTGGCACCCACTTGTTTCCGGCGACAGGGCCACCGTTCACCAGGCAGGAATATCTGTGCAGGGGCGCACCGTTCCAGAAGACGGGATGGAACTTGAGCAGTACGAGCACCACGTTGTGAGCTGGCCGGGAGAAAGTCCGGAAGAGGCCTGAAGCCCGGCCCTCAGGGCTGCAGCAGATAGGCCTCGACATGCCGGCGCAGTCTTGTCTCCAGAACGGTCTTGTCCGTGATCTGGTGGCTTTTGAACAGGACCGCGCCGTGGATCATGAAAGCGATCAATCCGTCCACCAACTCCGCCGGAAGCCTGTCCTTGCGCAAGGCAGGCAGTAGACTTTCCGATGACTGCCACATTTCCAGGAACGCGGCGAGATCGGCATCCAGCGCGTCGAGCGTCTCGACGAATTCGGCGGCGCAATTCGCCTTGGTGACGCCGATATTGTCGAGAAACAGCCGCAGGATCGTGGGGCTGTCGGTGATCACCGCAATCAGCGCCATCATGCGCTGCATCAGTGCGTCGACCGGATCTTGCGGAAGAACCGACGGTGCCGGGGTCTCCGGCCGACCGGCGCGCAGCGCATCAAGCCGCTCCAGCAGCACGTGAGACAGAAGCCCGTCCATGTCGCCGAAATGAGAGAAAACGGTCCCCTTCGCGACGCCGGCTTCGCCCGCGACGGCTTCTGCGGTCAAGCCGTCCAGTCCGGTCTTCGCGCTCAGGTTCCGTGCTGCCTGAAGCACTCTGGCCCGTGTGGCAATGCTGCGCTGTTGCGGCTTGCGTGTCATGTATCCTCATAAAAATGACCGTGGTCAAATAATTCTTGATTCCCGAGCATAATGATGCCAAAAAATGACCGTGGTCAATTTTTAGTTCGGCCAGTCTTGAGAAACGAGTGAGGACATGACGAGAATATTGATACTCGATGGAAATCCGGCGAAAGGGTCGTTTTGCGGCGCGCTGGCCGGCGCATATGCCCGGGAAGCCGCAGGCGAGGGGCATGAGATACGCTCCCGCCACCTTTCGGACATGGATTTCAACCCGGATTACGGCACCTCGGATTTCGACAAGGGGCCGAAGCTTGAGCCCGACCTTCAGGACTTCTGGGACGATGTCACCTGGTGCGAGCATATCGTGATCGTGCATCCGCTCTGGTGGGGCGGCCACCCGGCGAAACTGAAGGGCCTTTTCGACCGGGTGCTGTTGTCCGGAAAAGCGTTCAAATACGTCGAAGGAAAGGCGCTCCCGAAAAAACTGCTGACCGGGCGGACGGCGCAGGTTCTGGTGACTGCGGACACGCCGGGCTGGATTTTCAACTGGATCTACGGCGCGGGCATCCGAAAGCAGACGGAAAAGCAGATCCTGTCCTTCTGCGGTTTCAAACCGAAGGGCTACCACGTCTTCTCGCCGATCCACGGATCGAAGGACGCTGACCGCGGCAAAATGCTGTCCCGTGCAGCCGGGCTTGGAAAAAAGGCCGCCTGACTGCCACTTATCGCCCGTTGCCGCCGCTTCATTGTGCGGCGGCGCCGGTCTTTCCGTGTTTGTTGGCGTTGTGAAAAACGACGTAATACTGATAGATGTTGCCGACATACTCGATCGGCTGGCGGCCGATCTGGGCTGCGACGACCCACTCGACATTTCCGAACCACTTGTCGGGGTCATATCCCTGCT
>JBCDEN010000342.1:0-5236 GCA_039179715.1 Pseudomonadota bacterium | reverse complement strand
GCCGCATCCGGCAGCAGCGCGGTGCTCGGATCGGGCGCAACGCTGAACGTGATTGCCTCTTTTGTCGATGCAGACAACACACTTTGCCGGGAGTTCGACTACGAGGCAGTGGACGGGCCTTCCATCGTTTCGGTCGCCTGCCGTGTGAACGATGGCTGGCGCCCGAAGATCGCGATTGCCGCCGGGCACGACCAGGCGGGCACCTTTGCCCCGGCCTCTTCACTGGAGGCGCTCGAAACCTGGCTCAGTACATCAGGCTTTGGCGACCCGCTGGACCCGGAGAATGAAAAACAGCGGCTTGCGGATCTGGACTGATCACATGCTGGCGCGTTTGAACTGTGCCGGTGTTGTCCCGGTCCAGCGCTTGAACGCAACCGAGAACGCCGCCTGGTCCGAGAAGTCGAGCAGAAAGGCAACTTGCGCAATGCTGCTCTGGCCTTTCAGGAGGCTCTTGGCCAAATCGCATCTCGCGGCTTCTGCAAGCGCCTTGTAGCTGGTTCCTTCCGCACCGAGGCGGCGCGTCAGGGTCCGGCGTGTCATGAAAAGCTGCTCGGCAACCTCGTCTCCGCTCGGCAGGTGTCCGGGCAACTGCTGGCGCACCAGCGCGACGACCTTTTCCGAAAGGCTGGCATTTTCCTTGGGCATCTGCTCCAGCCGCGCGTCTCCATGCGCACGCAAGTGATCAAGCAGGGCTGAATCGAATGTCGGGATCGGGTATTGCAGGCCACCGACGGGCAATTGCACGCCGCTCATCGACTGCCCGTGCACGACCTCGCAATCGACATAGTCCGAAAGCTTGCGGCAATGCGCAGCGTCATTGCTGTCCAGATAGATGGTCAGGGGTCCGTAGTCAGGTCCGGCGATCTGGGTGATCCGCTTGTACATTCCGAAAACCAGAAGTTCCCGGTGGCGCGGTGCCTGATGTCCGGAAAGCACCGCCGTTTCAAGCGCAACAATCGGTCCTGCGTCCGCGTTAACCAGCTTGAATGTCAGATGCGGATCTTCGAGCGCGTAGTACTTCTGCGCAAATTCGAGCACCTGTCCGACTGTCGCACTTGCATTGGCAAGATAGGCGAGAAGCGTTTTTGCGCCCGGTGTTGCAAGTCCGGTCCGTGCCGCAAAGGTCTGATCGCCAAGCGCATCGCACGCCAGGGTCACGACAGCGGCCTCGGCCGAAAGTTCGATCCTTGCTTCCGGATCGCTCAGGATGGCCGGATCGACCCCGAGATCGGTCAGGAGATCCTCGAAGGGTCTCGGGTCTCCAGGTTCCTGCGAATAGACCCTGGCGACATGTTTGAGCCGGTATGCGCTTAACTTCGGCATCGTACCGAAACACCCTCGTCTTTATGGTTCGTACCCCAGTCCTTGCAGCCCTTCTGGACAATCGATGCTGCCCGATTGTCCAGAAAAAGGAAACACGTGGCCAGAGCTCAAAAGATCGACCCACGACTTTTCACCATCTGAGCCACGTGAACGGAACATGCTGCCCTCGGGGGGTGGCTTTTTACCGAAAAAGCAAAGGACACATATCGTGAAAAAGCTCGTATTGCCGGCGCTTCTTGCTCTCGGCGCAATGACAACATCGGCCGCTTCTGCCAGCGGTGAACCGAGATGGTGGGTGCCGCCGGGAGAAACCGACACCTACACCTGGGTAGGACTGATCGTCTTCCTGCTCGCAATCTTCCTTCTCATTCACCTTTATTCGCAGTTCGATCACTACGCGGAGCGCCGCGCCAAGGGCACGCCGCTGCGCACCACGATCCCGACCATGCTGACGGTCGCCCTCGCCTATGAAATCATGCCGGCGCTCGATCATTTCAGCATCCTGCTTCCCGCAACCCTCATCATCACCGCGATTGCGCGGGATTTCATGCTGTGGTGGCGTCCTGAAGAAGAAGAAGCCGCCATCGCAGAGGAGACTGCAAAATGATCGAGATCCTCGTAACGTCGTTCCCGTTCGTTTTGCGGGTCATGTATCTTCGCTGGCGCGGCATGCCCGTCACGCTCTACAACGTCCACCGGGCCCTGTTCCTATGGTTCGTCCTCGCCCTGATCGTCTTCTTTGCGGTCTTCTACTACTACCCCAAATCCTATACCGGTCTGGTTCCCTACCGCACCGTTCCGGTTGTTGCCGAAACAGGCGGCACGGTTACCGGGGTTTTCGTCAAGGGTGGCGATCATGTGAAGATCGGGGATCCGCTCTTTTCCATCGAAAACAGCTCCGAACTTGCAAAACTGGAATTCAGCCAACGCAAGGTGGACGAAGTGGAAGCTGCGATTGTCGCGGCCCACATGGATGTGGAAACCGCCAACGCTTCGCTCGCCGCAGCACGGGCCGCATTGGAACAGGCCGAGCTGACCCTGGCCGATCACCAGGAACTCCAGGCCCGCGGCTCCGCTGCCTATCAGCACAGCCAGATGGAGCGCGCCCGCTCGCAGCGCGACACCCGCAAGGCGGAAGTCGATGCCGCTGAAAGCAAACTGGCCACGGCGAAGATCCAGGCGAACAATATCCTGCCCGCGCAGCTTGAAACCGAAAAGGCATCCCTGAAGCAGGCCGTGGTGGACCTGAAGAAGACCCGCGTGCACAGTTTTGTCGACGGAACCGTCGAGCAGCTGACCCTGAGCGTCGGTGCCCGCGCCGCCCAGGCTGCCATCAGCCCCGCCATGATGATTGTGCCGGACCGCACGCCGAAGCAGAAGGGACGGATCGTTGCCGGCTTCTCGCAGGTCTCCCGCACCGAGCTCTATGAAGGCATGGCCGCTGAAATCGCGTGCGAAAGCAACTTCAACATCGCGATGACCAACACGGTTCTGCCAGCCCGCATCACCCGGATCCAGGAACCGATCGCTTCCGGTCAGCTGGCACCGACGAACCGGCTGATGGAACCGGCAGAACGGGTCAAGCGCGGACAGATTGTGGCGCATCTCGACCTCGTCCACCCGGAGCACCAGGAGCTTCTTGTTCCCGGCAGCGGCTGCCTCGTGCAGACATACACGACGCATCTGGAAGGCCCGCTCGAAGGCAGCGTCACGGCACACGTGATCGAGGCGCTCGGGATCATCAAGGCAGTCGGATTGCGCATCAGGGCCTGGCTCGGCCTGGCATCCGGCATCGGTCTTGCCGGCTCCGGCCACTGATCCCCAAACAAGTGTCCCAAAGACACACAAAGGCTCCCGGCATCTGCCGGGAGCCTTTGTTCGTTTGCGTTCGCGGCATCGACCCTACGGGCAAAGCCCGGTTCACAAATGCATTTTAACCGTATGACTTAATTAATTTTTTCGTCTTTTGAGAAACGTGTTCTCTCGCACAAGACACGCATTTCGGACATCGGTGTGCAGTTTGGCCAGAACGAATAAACACATGGCCAGACGCCTAAAGAAGCACCCCGTTCTTTCAACCATATTCGGCTTGTCAACAAACGAACTGCCCTTTTGGGGGGCGGTTGAACAGCCAAGGAGCAGGAATATGAAACTGAAAGCACTCACCCTCGCAGCGATCGCCTTCTCGATCGGTTACGTCAGCGAAGTCAATGTCAACTCGCTCGCAACGGGCGGTCCGCTCACGCTTCAGATGAGCGAAGCCAACGCACAGACAGCATCGCAGAACGCTGCCCGCCGGACCTCGCGCCGGACCTCAAGACGCGTGAACCGCCGCCACGAGGCAGCTGAAGACGCCTACGAAAACAACAATTGATTTCCAAACCGTCAATGCAACACCAACCGGACATCAACCTGCCGCGGCCCGAGAAGAGAAGACGGCGCGGCGCCCGGATCAAAGGAAAACTGAAATGAACGCCAAGGCACTTACACTCGCAGCAGCCGCTTTTTCCATCGGTTATGTCGGCAACGTCGATCTTCCGACCCCCAACTCCACGGGATCGCTCTCGTTCAAGGTCGGCGAAGCCAGCGCGCAGACCGCCTCGCAGAACGCCGCCCGCCGGACCGCCCGCAGAACATCCCGCCGGGTGAACCGCCGCCACAACATTTCCGGCTGCACACCATATAACGCTTACTACAACTGCGGCGGTGTTTACTACCAGGCCGTCACGCAGGACGGAACGACGGTCTACGTCGTGGTCAACCCATAACGCTCAACGACAAAGATCGTTGACTGACCTGCCGGAACCGGGAAGCCGTTTCCGGCAGCAGTCGTGTTGAGGGGCGGCAAACGTACATCCCATGTTCTCGCCAACACCGGCAGGAACGCATACGGCCTGTGTTCAATCTGCAAGCCCGTCGTTCCGCCCGCGCTTTTCCGCGTCGATATGGGCCTGCGTGACGCGATTGTGGACCTTCCGTGTTCTCTCGACGCGGCCAATGAAGCCGGGTTCCTTCGCGTATCCGAAAATGACGGTGTGGCGCTCTCCCTGACCCTTTACAACCCGGTGAAGTGAAAACCGGCCCTTGAAAATCTGCAGGTCGCCCAGTTCGAGCGACAGGCTGCGCACACGATCCGAATGCCCGTCCAGCACCTTCGCCACCTCGTCATAACATTCGTTGCCAGGCTTCCGCAGGTCTGGCACATACTCAAAGGCCCCACCTTCATGCGGTTTTCTGGTCAAGAGACTGACGATGAATTCGTTGGTGTCGTAATGCCAGGCAAGCTGTTGCCCTTCCTTCATGACATTGACCACCACACCGGCAAGCGGGTCGTCGAAGGTGAACAGCGTCTCTTCCTCAAGACAGTCGGCAATGAAGCGCTGAAAGGCTGTGTTCCTGTAGAGCGACAGGCTCAGGCCGTTTTGCGGAAAACGGTCCATGGCGACAAAACCGTTGGTGTTTTCCAAATAGCGCCGCCGCGGATGGCTGGCGGGCAGATCCGGATCGTCTGGCGTGAAATAGGGGTTTATCGAAGAGGTCGAAAAGTGGGCGCTCGGCGCGACACCGTTGACCTCTTCATGAAATGCCTGCCGGTAACCCGGCCGGATGAAGCCGTCGATACGTGCGCATCCGACTTCCTGCAGGGCCGTGCGCACACCGGCGATCTTCCGGGCGTAGCCGGGCCCGTCAGGCTCATGGATCGGCCAGGCATCCAGATCGACACAGGCCAAGGCGGCAAGCGCCGTTGTCTCGTTGTCGTGTTTCATTTGCGCACCTCTCAAAAAACAGATTTGAAAATGAATGACATTGCGACACCGGCACGTAAAATGGGTTTTCAAGGCAAATACATTAGGAATGCTTATGCAATTGTTGGACATCGCCCACTGGTCCCTCATCTGCGCGCTCAAGGATC
>JBCDEN010000498.1:0-3804 GCA_039179715.1 Pseudomonadota bacterium | reverse complement strand
GCGCCGCTCCCTCCGTCTCATGCAGGAAAACTATACTGAGGACGTCGAAGTTGAATGGCTGGCCCGCGAAGTCGGCCTGTCCCGGCCGCATTTCTTCAAGCTTTTCAAGAGGCAAATGGGGATTACGCCGAACCTTTACCTCAACACGCTCAGGGCGGAACAGGCGATTTCGGATCTGAGCGTGTTGAGGTAAAGGTTCGGCGTTATCCCCATTTGCCTCTTGAAAAGCTTGAAGAAATGCGGCCGGGACAGGCCGACTTCGCGGGCCAGCCATTCAACTTCGACTTCCTCGGTATAGTTTTCCTGCATGAGACGCAGGGAGCGGCGCACGCGATAGTCGGTGAAGCGGTGGCGGCTGTCGCTGAGAACGGAATTGCGATCCGCATGACGCCATGACTGCTCGAAACACTGCAGTGTCGTCCGGTAGAGGTAGCCATCGAACAAATGATCGTTGCCACCATCCAACAGCAGCGATGTCAAACGCTTCACCCAGTTGGAGACGTCCGGTGTCATCGAAATGAAGGATCTGCCGAAATTCAGCGCAAATTCAGCGGATTGGCTGTTTTCGAGGAACCAGATCGGCTTGATGTAAAGCACCAGGCACATGCAGGCCTCGACCGGGTTCTTGTCCTTCAGGTGAAAGCTGTGCTGCTCCCAGGGACTGACGGCGACACCGGTGTTGCGGTCTGCGGCAACCCATTTTCCCGAAACACTGACCTTTGCCTCGGCACCACCGAGATAAAAGATAAGATGCCCCTCTCTATGAGCATGGGTAATGATAGGCTTATCAAGCTTATAAAGAGCCGCGCGCCCGAATTCACCGTGGTGAACGGATATGGCTTCGCTCATAGTCCCCTCCTCCCGAGGATTATCGCGATCGTTTATTTTTTTGTTTCGTGAAGTAAACCTCGCAAAAATGCAGATTTGCAAGACAAACCGCCTCACAAAGAGACTCAGAGTTACGAAATCAGACTGAAATTCATGCTGCGGCGCAGTAATCAGGCGCGAATGTACCCGGTCTTGACCGTCGTGAAAAACTCCGCGGCATACCTGCCCTGCTCACGCGGGCCGAAGCTCGACCCTTTCCTGCCGCCAAAGGGAACATGATAGTCGACCCCGGCTGTCGGCAGATTGACCATGACCATCCCGGCCCTGGAATTCTTGCGAAAATGGCTGGCATGTTTGAGGCTGGTGGTGCAGATCCCCGAACACAGGCCGAATTCGGTGTCGTTGGCGACCGACAGGGCTTCGTCATAGTCTTTCACGCGAATGACGGAGGCAACCGGGCCGAACACCTCTTCGGTGTTGATGCGCATGCCGCTGGTGGTGTCGGTGAAGAGTGCGGGCTGCAGATAATAACCATCCGTATCCCGGCGCAGGCGCTCGCCGCCGCAACGCAGGTTGCCACCTTGGGCACGTCCGATGTCGATGTATTTCAGGTCGGTCTCGAGCTGGTCGGCGCTGGCGACCGGTCCGATCTCGGACCCATCGCTCAGGGCATTGCCAACCACCAGACCCTTGCAGCGATCGGCCAGTTTCTCGACAAACCGGCCAAATATGTCCTCGGTCACAACCAGGCGCGACGAGGCTGTGCATCTTTGACCGGTGGCAAAAAAGGCACCATCCACCGCGACCTCGACAGCCTGATCCAGATCCGCGTCGTTCAGGACGACAAGCGGGTTCTTGCCACCCATCTCGAGCTGGACCTTGCGCAATCGCTTCAGACAGGCCTCGGCAACCCTGTGGCCAATGGTCTGCGACCCGGTGAAGGTGATCCCGTCGATCCGCGGATCATCCAGCATTGTCTGGCCGACGACAGAGCCTTTACCGGTCACCAGATTGAAGACCCCGTTCGGAACACCGGCTCTTTGCAGAATGTCGGCAAGCACCCAGGCGCAGCCGGGCACCAGTTCGGCGGGCTTGAACACGACCGTGTTGCCGTAGCAGAGCGCCGGGGCGATTTTCCACGCCGGAATCGCAATCGGGAAGTTCCAAGGCGTGATGATGCCGACGACACCAAGCGGTTCGCGCGTAACCTCGACATCGATACCCGGACGCACGGAGGGCAGCAGATCGCCGGTCTGGCGCACACATTCTCCCGCGAAAAACCTGAAAATGTTCGCGGCCCTATCAGCTTCGAGAAGGCCTTCACGCAGCGTCTTGCCCTCCTCGCGAGACAGCAGCGTACCGATTTCCTGCTTCCGGGCGGCCAGTTCGTCCGCGGCCCTGTTGAGAATATCGAACCGTTGCTGCGGCGTCGTACCGGCCCAGCCGGGCGCTGCCTGCACGGCGGCGTCAATCGCTGCCTGCGTTTCCGGAACGCCGGCATGCGCGTAGAGATCGATCACGTCGGACAGATCGGACGGATTCAGGTTTTCCGCGGCGCTGGCAGTGGCCACCCATTCCCCGTTGATCAGCAGAGGTTTCATCAGGCCACCCGGGTTCTTTCCAAATGCACCGATTTCATGATCGAGTAGAGACTGGAACTGGACAGCGCGCGCGGGCTGCGCACGGCGGCCAGATCGGACGCGGCCAGATCCGCGGCGGTCCGAAGTTCCTTCTCGCCGATACCCATGTCGTTGAGACTTTCCGGCAAGGGAAGATCATGCAGGAACTCGGTCACGGACTGCGCCGGACCGTGGTCGCCCGTCGGGTCGAACAGGTTCTGCAGAGTATTGAATTTCTCCCGGGCGGCACCGGCATTGAACTGCAGCACCGAGGGCAGCAGCAGCCGGCTCAAGGCACCCGGGTCAAGGCGGCGGTCGACGACGGTTTCCAGCGCGCATCCGATGGCGTGGATGGTTCCAAGTCCTTTTTGCAGCGCGAGCGCGCCGTTCAGGCTGGCCGCCATCAGTTCGCGCCGGGCCGTAACATTGTCGTTTTCAAGGACCTTGTGCAGATTGGCAATCACCCGCCCGAGCCCATCGAGCGCGATCCCGTCGGCTGGCGGGTTGTAGCCGGGAGACAGATACGCTTCGACACAGCGCCCGAGCGCATCGGCCCCGGCACTGGCACTTTCGACAGGCGTTGCGCCCAGCGTCAGGGTCGGGTCGCAGATCGTAACGGCCGGAACCAGCTTCTTGCACATCAACCGGGTCCGCTCACCGTCCTGAAGAACAACCGGCGCATGAGCGCTGACGGCAGATCCGAACCCCTGAATGCCCGGAACGGCGTAGAGGTCCGGCAGGTTGTTGCCGATCCGCCGGGATCCGCCGGTGGCGTAGGAGAAGGTTTCCAGCGGCTCCTGGTGCGCAATCGATATTCTTGAGATTTTTGCCAGATCGATCGCTGTGTTGCGCCCGAATGCGATCAGCAGGTCGCGGTCCGTCCGATCATAAATCTCGGCGATGCGGCGGGCGGCGTTCTCGTTGGGTATGTCGGGCACGTCGCTGACGACCTCGACCGATGTACGCACCGGCAGCCCCGCGAGAAGCCGTTCATAGAGTTCGCTGCTCAGATGCGCTTCGTCAGTAACGATCAGGGGCCGGGTCTTGCGATTGACTTCCACTTCCGACCACAGCGCTTCTTCCAAAACGCCATCGGCAAAATGAACTCGCGTAACGTAGGTAATGAGAGTCATTGCCAGACCTCGACAAGAAGCTGCTGGATGCGGCGGCCCGGTAGAGGAACCGGGCGGCGCATGCCGCCCGGTGCTTTGCGGTCAGTAAGACGACTTGCACTCAGGCGTCTCACGGCTTGGGAGGCCGATCTTTGCAAAGACTTCAGGATCGATGCCGAGGGTCTGCGGCACGTTTTCCTTGATCGCGACCAGCTTGGTCACAAGCGTACCGTCTTCCTGTTCGG
>JBCDEN010000799.1:0-2001 GCA_039179715.1 Pseudomonadota bacterium | reverse complement strand
TGCGAGGCAATCTTGCGCTTGTGGGAAGGGGCGAACCGCCGGGCTCCCTGGCCGATCTGCCGAAAGGTGCCATAGCCGTACCCTTCAAGGGCGACCTTCCCGATCTCCTGCTGCAGCGCCTTGGAATGGTGAAGGAACAGGCCCGGTATGTTTCCGGCCCCGTGGAGGCAATGAACCTGCTGATTACCGGTCAGGTGACACATGCGTTTCTCGCTGAACCGTTCGCTACGCTCGTGCGAACGCGTGACCCGACCCTTTCGGACGGCCTTGCGGTCTGCGACCGATGGGAAAGCGCGACCGGGCGTTCGGGCTGCCCGGTCCTTACTGTCGTGGCATCGCCTGTCGGCACTGTCGATCCATCGAAAGCGACGCTGATCGTCGAGGCCTATGAACGGGCCTTCGAGGCCGTGCTTCAAAACCCTGAAACGGCCGCCAGGCTGGTTTCAGAGGCATTTCCCGGTCTGCCGAAGGCGGTGCTGCGTCGGGCATTCGAAAACCTGTCCGGCGATCTTGCTTCCGCGTCGATGGCAGAGGCCAGTCTAAGGCGTTTCTTGAGCGCCATAGCTGCACTGGAACCGGAAGCAATCGGTGGAAAGGTTCCGGACATTCGTTTTTTTGCTGCGCCCGGAGCGTCGGATTGACGGACACGCTCTTGAGAAAACGGCTCTGGACCGGGGCGGGCTTCCTTTGCCTTCTCCTTGCATGGTGGCTGGCGTCCCTTGTTGCCCATCCCACGATCGTTGCTTCGCCGGTTTCCACATTGCAGGCCCTGGTCGCTTTCCTTTCGGATTCGGAATTTTTTTGGACCGTCATCTCCCCGAGCATCGGCCATATCCTTGCGGGTCTGTGTCTGGCGGCGGTGTTGGGCTTGGGTTTCGGAATTCTGGCGGGGCAATACATTGTGGTGCGCTCGTTCCTTGCACCCTTGCGCATTGTCCTGACCAGCATGCCCGCGGCGATCGGAGTCGTACTGCTCGTGTTATGGATGGGTATCGGATCGCAGATGATCATCGCGGTGGTGGGCGTGTTCGTGGCGCCCGTCTATTACCTTGCCTTGTGCGAAGGGTTCGATTCGATCGACCGTGATCTCTCGGAGATGACCCGTTTTTACCGGGTCCATCCGGCGCTACGGCTGAGGCACCTCATATTGCCGTCCCTGGCTCCGTCCCTTTTGCCGGCGCATCGGCTGGCCATCGCAAATTCGACCCGTTTGACAATCCTTGCGGAGATTTTGTCGGCTTCATCGGGATTGGGCGAGGCGATCGATCGGTCCAGGACCTATCTTCAGACCGACCGCCTGTTTGCGCTGATGATCATCGTGCTCGGGCTTGTCCTGTGCATCGAAGGCTTGAGCGGTTTCATCGCCAACCGATTTATGCGCCGTGCGGAGAGGCGTTGATTTGACACGCTTTCTCGAACTTTCAGACGTCCAGACGGCTGCGGGGCACGCGCCGTTCTCGCTCGCCATGGATTGCGGTGACAACGTGGAATTGCGGGGAGCCAGCGGTCGGGGCAAGACATCCCTGTTGAGGGTGATTGCCGGACTGGACCGGCCCGTCGGCGGCCGCATCGAACGAGGTTACACATTGTGCGGTTTCGCGTTTCAGGAACCAAGGCTCCTGCCGCATCTGACGGCTCGGGAAAACCTCATGATCCTGCCCCAATCGAAAGCGCCGGGATTTTCCGACAAGCTGCACCGGGTGCTTTGCGATCTCGGGATCTCAGAGGTGCAGTCCCGGGAAACGGCGCTTTTGTCGGGAGGGGAAAGGCAACGGGTAAACATCGCACGTGCCGTCCTGGCCGAACCCGACTGCCTGGTGTTGGATGAAGCAGCAAGCAATCTCGATCAGGAGGCATTCCAGAAAGTGGCCGATTGCATCCTCGGGCAGTATCGCGGTCGGAGAATGGCGATCATACAGGTCAGTCATGTGCCGGACCGCCTGTTCGGGTCGGCCAGGCCGGTTCCGGTTGCCTGAGCAACATCGATACGGGATGCCGCCG
>JBCDEN010000596.1:0-3161 GCA_039179715.1 Pseudomonadota bacterium | reverse complement strand
GACCTGTGCCTCGATGATGAGCTGATCCTCGCGCGGCACGATCTGCATGACCGTTTCTCCGGGTGCCACCACGCCGCCGATCGTATGGACGGACAGCTGATGCACAAAACCGTTGCGCGGCGCAACGATGTCGACGCGGGTCAGTTCGTCTTCTGCCGCGATCTTCTGTTCCTCCAGCTGCGCGATGCGCGAGCGCGCTTCCTGAAGCTGCTCGAGTACCTCGGCACGGTAGGATTCCTCGATCTGCAGGATCTGGATCTGGCGTTCGCTGATGGCCTCCTTGGTTCGTGCGATCTGGGCGATGAGATCGCCATATTCACCGGAAAGCCTCGCCTGTTCCCGGCGCAAAGCCGACACGCGGCTCTTGGAGACCAACTGCTTGTTCAGCAGACCGTCGAGATCTGCAAGCTCTTCCTTGATCAGTTCGATTTCGGATTCCTTGGCCGTGACCTGGGCCTCGAGCCCCTCGGACTGCTTGTTGAACTGGCGGATCTGTTCCTCAAGCTGGTTCTTGCGCCCTTCCTTGGAGTTCTGGCGCGCCTCCAGGAGCAGCTGCTGACCGCGCTCGATATCACCGAGGCTTTCGATACGTTCCTGCGGCCAGGAAATCGCCTGCATTTCGTCGCGCTCCGCCTACAGTCGCAGTTCCTGCGCGGTCAATTCGCGAAGCTGTTTCGTGATGACGGCAAGGTTCGCGCGCGTGACGGTATCGTCGCGACTGAGCAGAAGGTCGCCGGATTCCACAAGGTCCCCGTCCCTGACGTTGATCTTACGGACAATGCCGCCCTCGCGATGCTGGACTTGCTTGATGTTGCTCTCCACGACAACCGTGCCGGAGGAGACAACGGCGCCGGAAATCTCGGTGAAGGTCGCCCAGCCACCGATTCCGACAACAACAAAGATCGTGACAAACAGCGAGAAGAACAGATGTTTGCGAACGGTCACGCTGAGTTCTTCATCGGCCGGATTGGCTGCAGCTGCGTGTTTCATGGGATCTGAGTTCTTCATCGGGCGGCTCCTGCTCCCTGACGCATGGGCTGAACGGGTTGAACAACTTGCTTCAGCACTTCCTCCTTGGGACCGAAGCCGGCCATCTTGCCTTCCTTGAGGCACAATATCTTGTCGACCGTCGCAATCGCGCTCGGACGGTGGGCAATCACGATCACGATCGACCCCTTCTCGCGCATGGCTTTGATGGCGTTGGTCAGGGCACTTTCGCCGATCGCGTCCAGGTTGGAATTGGGTTCATCCAGAACCACCAGGAACGGATTGTCGTAAAGCGCCCGTGCAAGCGCCAGGCGCTGCCTCTGTCCGGCAGACAGGGAGCGCCCGCTTCGGCCAATGACGGTGTTGTATCCTTCAGGCAGTGCCACGATCATCTCGTGAACATCGGCAAGCTTCGCCGCTTCGATGATTTTTTCCGGTGCCGCGTCTTCCCGGAACCGGGCAACATTTTCCGCGATCGTCCCGTCGAACAATTGAAGGTCCTGCGGCAGATACCCGATGAATTCGCCCCGCTTCTTGCTTTCCCATTGGGACAGCTCTGCGCCGTCGAACCGGATGACCCCGCGAAGCGGTGATGTTACCCCGACAATGGCGCGAGCGAAGGTCGATTTTCCGGACCCGGACGGACCAATGACGCCCAAACCGTCTCCGGCCTGCAGATCGAGCGTGACATTCTGGACAAAGGGCGTCGGTTCGCCGAAGGGACCGCAAAAGACCTGTTCCACCGTGATGCCTTTTGACGGTGGCGGCAGATCCATCTTGGGCTCCTCCGCTTCGGCAACCTGGAGAATTTCGCGCAAGCGGCGCAGGGCCTGGCGGCTGGCGACAAAACCGCGCCACTGGGCGACGGCTTGCTCGATCGGAGCTAGGGCACGGGAGGTCATGATCGACGCGGCAATCATCACGCCCGGCGTGATTTCCTGCTGAATGGCCAGCCAGGCGCCGACCGCGAGAATGGCCGACTGCAAGATGAAGCGTATGGTCTTGATGGCCGTTCCGAATATGCCCGTCGTGTCGGAAGCCCGGCGCTGTGTTGCCAGATATTCAGTGTTCTGAGCATCCCAGCGGGCCGTCAGTGTCGATTGCATGCCCATGGCAGCAACGACTTCGGCATTGCGCTGACCGCTCTCGACAGCAGCTGTTCTGCGGCCGGACTGGCTGGCAGCGTCTTCGGTTGGTCCGCGGGACATGTACTCATTCACCACGATCAGGATCGAGATGACGACGGCTCCGGCGAGCCCGACAGCACCCAGAAGCGGGTGAAACAGGAACACGATGCCGAGATAGAGCGGCAGCCAGGGAATGTCGAAAATAGCCGCCGGGCCGGGTCCGGACAGAAACTGGCGGATGGTGTCGAGATCCTGCACCGGCCGAAGCCGCGCTGACTTGCGGCCCAACCGCACAGGCAGACTGTTGGACAGCTTATAGACAATGCCTGACAGCCGCGCATCGACGCGTTGACCCAGCCGAGACAGAATGCGTCCGCGAACGCCTTCCAGAATGCCGTAGAACATGTACAAAACGATCGCCAGGGAGCCGATCACGACCAGGGTCGGAACGGAACCGCTCGCAAGAACGCGGTCATAGATCTGAAGCATGAAAACCGGGCCGGTGAGCATCAGGATGTTAATGACAAAACTGACGACCGCGACGCCCCAGAATGCCGATCGGATCGGCCGGAAAGCGACCGCGACCGGATTTTCCCGGGGGGCACCGGCTTTGGGAGCCCGCTGATTTGATACCGCCATCTATACCTCTGTCCCGCCTTCCGGCCTCATGCCGCCCGATCTCAAGGTCACCACCACGTCCTTATGCATCCATTAGACGTATTTGTGACCCTTTATGGGCCAAAAAAATCATTTTCCCAAACTCATTCATCGTTTTAGCACAAACCGTATTTTCGTTACGCGGTCTATATCACACTTATTGTGTGACTTTTCCCTTGTATCCGCGCGAATGACAGAAAGCCCGGCTCGTTTACGAACCGGGCTCCTGTGAGGATAACATTTGGCTTGTTTTGTCAGCCTGCTTTTTCGACGGCTCGTTTTGCCATGACGGTGACGAGGTTTGCGCGGTAGGCGGCGGAGCCGTGGATGTCGTGCAGCATGGAGCCTGCGTCCAGCTTGATTGCTGCGACCGCGTCCGGCGACCAGTTG
>JBCDEN010000575.1:0-3258 GCA_039179715.1 Pseudomonadota bacterium | reverse complement strand
CTCGGCGTAACCCATTTCGCTTCGGCAACGAGTGCTGACAGGCTTGTGCTTGCGGGTGTTGCGGTCTCCTTCATCATCATGTCGATCGCCAACATCCTCATTTTCATGGGTGATCCGCGCGCGACCCACACTGTTGTCTTCTGGATGCTCGGAGGTCTTGGACTGGCACAGTGGAATCATTTGCTGTTTCCGATTGCGATCCTGCTCCTGACCGCGCCTTACCTGCTTGCCAAGGCGGCGGATCTCAACGCCATGACGATCGGCGATGAAACCGCCTCGACGCTCGGCATACCGGTCGCGCGCTTCCGGCTGGTTGTTTTCGTCGTCGGCGCCCTGATCACCGGTGTCATGGTCGCGTTTTCCGGGATCATCGGGTTTGTCGGTCTCATGATCCCGCACATCGCACGGTTTCTTGTCGGCGGCAGCTACAATCGCGTGTTGCCGGCCAGTCTGCTGCTCGGGGCGATCTTTCTCATCTGGGCCGACATCCTGGCGCGCACGGTGATGGCTCCGGAAGACATGCCAATCGGCATCCTGACCGGCCTGATCGGCGGCGTGTTCTTCATCTTCCTTTTGCGCTCGCGCGCGCAGCAGCGGTAAATTGGCAAAAACCTATCTCGGTGTGTTGCGGTAGACGAAAACTGCGGACCATGCGCAAATTCGCACAACCATTGCCACCAACGATATCCGCAAGGATATGCCCGCGATACCGCGCACAAGTCCTGCCTCCAGACTGACATCGGGTACTGTTGCAAGTGTGTAGAGGCTCAACGCGGTCACAAGACCGCACACACAGGCTGACCACCTGATCGGCAGGCAAAGGGTCAGCAGAGCGATCAGCACACAAAAGGTGACCGGATCCATTTCCGCGCTTTCCATTCGGTTGTTTCGTTGAGATCAAACCGAATGCATGTGCAGACCGCTTCAGTTTGCCTTGCAGAAATGGTGCAATCTCTCAGGAAAAAGCTGCGCGTGGTCTGCCCCTGAACAGGATGAACACCATGATCGCCATGTTGAGGAAGTTCCAGGCAATGCCGTTCATGAAGGCCGCCTGGTAGGACCCGGTCAGATCGTAGATCAATCCGGACAGCCACCCGCCGAGGGCCATGCCGAGGATTGTCGACATCATCACCAGTCCGACGCGGCGGCCCGCCTCGCGTGCGGGAAGATATTCGCGCACGATCACCGCATAGCTCGGCACGATACCGCCCTGCGACAGCCCAAAGATCAGGGACACGAGATAGAGCGACGCGAGGCCGTTGAACGGAATATAGAGAAACAGCGCAGCACATTGCAGAACGGAGCCGATCAGGAGTGTCTTGATGCCGCCGATCCTGTCGGCAAGCACGCCGGAAATCAGCCGGCTGATGACGCCCATTCCAGTCATCAGCGCGATCATGTCGGCACCGGGGGCTATGCCGTAACCGAGGTCGACGCAATAGGCGACGATGTGCACCTGGGGCATGGACATGGCAACGCAGCAGCTCAGGCCTGCAATGACCAGAAGGGTCTGCAGGGCGGCGGGGGACAGGCCGGTCGATTGACTGCCGAAGGCCAGCGCGGACGGACTTGAGGACAAAGCGGATTCCGGCGGCTGCCGCCGCAGGATCAGGGCAAGCGGGACCATCGTCACAAGGCAGATGATGCCGATGACCAGATAGGTTTCGCGCCAGTCCGCTGTCTGGAGGTTCCATTGAATGAAAGACGGCCAGAGAACACCGGCCAGATAGTTGCCGGAGGCCGCACAGGCGACCGCAAGACCTCGGCGTTTCAGGAACCAATGCGAGATGTCGGCGACGAGCGGTCCGAATGTCGCAGCGGTGCCAAGTCCGATCAGGACGCCCTGTGCGAGCGTGAACAGCAGGAGATTTCGGCTCACAGCCGCCAGCGCAAATCCGGCGGCAAGAAAAATTGCCGAGGCAATCACCGGGGGGACAATGCCGTAGCGATCGACGAAGCGGCCGAGAATGTAGTTGCCGATGGCAAACCCGGACATTGTCGCCGTATAGGGAAGGGCGGCACCGGCCCGGTCGACCCCGAAATCCGCCTGAACGTCCGGCAGCACGATGACGACGACCCACATCCCGGCACCGCCAATGGTGCTGAGCAGGATCGATATTGCCAGGCGGAACCAAGCGTATGGGCCGTCCTGCGCATAGGGATCGGCTGTATCGGGAGTGGACATATTCAACTTTCAAGAAATGTTCCCGATCCTGCCTAGCAGGTTCGCCAAAGGCGGGCCAACAAATATCCTTGAAGTGATTGAGAAGCATCTTGAATGAATGCCGGAGGCAGCGCGTGCCTCCGGTTGTCCCGCGGCACGATCAGGTGACCGTTTGCGACGCCTCGACTATCTCGGCGACATAGCCTGCAAGGGTTTTCGTGGGCCGTCCGATGATCTCGTTCAGCGCCGTTGACCTGTTGTGGAGATCGCCGTCCGCGGTTCTGGCGCTCGCATCTGCAATCGCCCTTGCGAACCCCTCGGGCAATCCTGCACCAGACAGGACACCGGCATAGTCGTCTTCGGTGAGGTTCTGAAACGGGATCTGGCGGCCGGTCTGTGAAGAGATTTCGTCTGCAAGATCCTGGAGCGTGATGGCTTCATCGCCTGCCAGTTCGACGGCGCGGGTTGAAAGGTCGCTGCCGGCAACCGTTCGCGCTGCGGCCTCCGCGTAATCGTCGCGCCCGGCTATGGACGTCCTGCCGTCACCGCTTGATCCGACAACAGCTCCCTGTTCCAGCGCAGCCGCGATCGTCACTGCGAAATTCTCCAGATACCAGCCATTGCGCAGGCTCACATGGGGAATGCCGCTTTCGTCCAGGAGCTTTTCCGTTTCGATATGTTCCGCACCCAGGATGAGCCGCGTCCTGGGAACATTCAGGAGACTTGTATAGGTGATGAATTTCACGCCGGTGGACTTCGCTGCCTTGATGACGGCGGCATGTTGCGCCACGCGTTGACCGACCTCCGAGCCGGAAATCAGCAGCAGGCGGTCAACATTTTCCAGCGCACCGGGCAGACTTGCCGGATCATTGTAATCGAAGCGGACGACCTGCACCTGCCCGGAGCCAAGATCCTGTGCCTTTTCCGGTGCGCGCACGAGGGCGCGAACCGGTTCATCGGTAAGATCTTTCAGAAATCGAAGCACGCTTGTGCCGAGTTGCCCATTGGCACCTGTGACTGCAATCATCTCAAAAGTCCTCACGTTGGATTGACGAGGTTTGTCGAATGCAGCTGATGTAGATTTTTAACTTACT
>JBCDEN010000144.1:0-7824 GCA_039179715.1 Pseudomonadota bacterium | reverse complement strand
TTCTGCTTCCAGCCTGCGGGCCCGGATGAAAAGCGCGTTGCGCTCTTTCTGCAATTCGCCGAGATTGGCCGCAAAATCCGTGTCGTCGATCCGCACCAGCGGCTCACCCGCTTCGACGATGTCGCCCTCCCTGACGAAGATCTCGGCGACGAGCCCCCCTTCAAGCGACTCCACCACCTGCAACTGGCTTGACGGTATGACGCGGCCGTCACCGGTCGTGACCTCCTCGATTTCCGCAAAATAGGCCCAGGCGACGAACGCGCCAAGCAGCGAAAGCACAGCGAAAAGCAGAGCCCAGACACCGGCATTGGTCCGTCGTGCCAAAGCCTCGCGCACATCGTTGGCAAAAGTCTCGTCAACCCGGGACATGGTTGCCTCCCGAACCCGATGCCTGCGCCTTGTACCCGGCCTTCGCGCCGGCTTTCAGCCGCGCGACAACAACATCCTTGGTCCCGTCCATCAACAGCTTGCCCATTTCCAGCAGAAGTATGCGGTCGACCAGGTCGAGCGGTCCGTCACGATGGGTCGCGATGAACAGCGTGATGCCGGCGTCGGCAATCTGCCGGAGCCGGTCGCAAAGCTGCCTTTCGGACATGGTGTCGAGATAGGCCGTCGGCTCGTCCAGGCAGATGATCCGCGGTGCACGGATCAGACAGCGCGCCAGCGCGACGGCCTGTCTCTGCCCGCCTGACAGACTGCGGCCACGCTCCTCGATATGCATGTCGAGGCCGTCCGGGTGTCGCGCGGCGAAGACGTTGACCCCTGCAAGGTCGACGGCGCGTTCAAGCGCAGCTGCCGATGCGTATGGCGCGCCGATCAGGATGTTCTCCCTGAGCGTTCCGGTGAAAAGATCCGCATCCTGCAGACACAGTCCGACCGTCGACCTGAGGTCGGCAGCCGAGAACTGCCGCGTGTCGATGCCGCCGAGAAGATAGGTTCCGGCATCCGGTTCATAGAGACCCGCCAGGATCCGTACGAGCGAACTCTTGCCGGATCCGACCCGCCCTATGACACCGATCTTCTCGCCCGGCTTTGCCGAAAAACTGATGTTTTCAAGGGCTGGAACCGCGTTTCCCGGATAGTGCAGCGACACGCTCTGAAAGGCGATCGCGGTTTTTTCGAAACCGGATATGTCCCGCGCGGTATAGCCGCTTTCGGTCTCCGATTTCATCAGCCCGTCCAGGCTTCTCAAGGCACTTCTTGCATGCAGCAGGCGCGAGAGCGTCTGCGATATGTTGTTCAGCGGAGCAAGAACGCGGCCTGCGAGAATGTTGGCGGCAATCAGCGCGCCGACGGTGATCAGACCGTCGAGGACGAGGAAAACGCCCCAGACAACGATGGTGATCGATACAAGCTGGAACACGACGCCGCTGAATGAGGCGGCAACATTGGCCCAGTACCGCGCCGTCGTGGTCGAACGGCTGGCCGCGGCAACCGCGCGGTCCCAGGCCCGCCGGAACCAGCTTTCGCCACCGCTGACCTTGATGGTTTCGAGTGAGGAGACCGTTTCCACGAGGACCGACTGCCGGCGCGCGGCGTCCTGCTGGCTTTCCGAAAGGGCCCGCGACAGCGGGATCTGAACAAGGCCCGTCACAGCAATGACAACCGGCACCGCCAGCGCGGGAACAAAGGCCAGGGGCCCGACGAGAAGCCACATCACCCAGAGGAAAATTCCGATGAACAGGAAATCGGTGGCGGCGATCACCGTTGACGATGTCAGGGCATCGCGGACGGAATCGAAATCGCGGACCTGGTTGGCGACACCGCCGGTGGACGATGGCCGTGCGATCATCTTCAGCCGGAGGAAATGATCAAACAGGCGTCCTGCGACGGCCATGTCGACGCGCCGCCCGGTTTCATCGACGATCTTCATGCGCAGCATCTTGAAGATAAAGTCGAACACAAATGCGATGAGCACACCCAGCGTCAGCACCCAGAGCGTCGGGATGGCAAGGTTGGGGATCACCCGGTCGTAGACGTTCATGATGAAAAGCGGACTGGCGAGCCCGAGAAGATTGCCGATCAGCGCGGCGATCACCACTTGTGTGTAGCTCGGCCAGAACCGGCGCACTGCGGACCAGAACCAGTCTTTCGGCGTTTCGGCCTGATCACCACTGCGCGCCATGACGCTCACAAAGACGACGACAGGGTGCTTTGGACCGGAAAGATCGGCCAGCGGCACTATCCTTTGCTCTTCGCCAAATGCGTCTGACCAAACACGCGCGGTCCCGTCGTGATGATCGATCTTTTCCACGACGAGGGCGGGCTTTTCCTCCGTCAGAACGATAACCGGAAGCGTGACGGCAGGGATCGACCCTGCGTCCATCTGGTCGACCCGCACGAACAGTCCGATGCGCCGCGCAGCCGCTTCAAGGTGCCGTAGCGAAAGGCCCGCCGGCGCGGCCGGGAGTCCACGCAATAGCTCGGCCTTGTTCGCCGCAATGCCATGGTAACGCGCAATCCTGACCAAGGCGTTCAGAAGCCCGTTTGAATTTGCTTCTCCACCAGACGGATCCGCCGCATCGCCCTCATGTGTATCGTCCGCGGCATCGGATGCGTTGAAGCGCATCGTTTTGTCATGTCCATCCACTGCCGCAGCCTCACCATTTGCGCAGCGGTTCGATCAGCCCTCTGGAACCGACAAACCAGGGGACCTCGTCCGAACCTGCCGCACTCTCGACCGGCGCCGAAACGCCTGCGGCCGCAAGCAGGCTTCCGGTGGATGCCAGAAGACGGTAGCGGGCAAAGACGGAGATCGTTTCGGAGCTGATCAGCTGGACGCGCGCGGTGAACGCCGAGTTTTGGGCGATCAGCAGATCCAGAAGGTCGCGGAGACCCGCCTCGTATTCCTTCTCATAGCTCTCGATCACCGCCTCTGCGGCAATGGTCTGGTCCCGCAAAGCCTTCAACCGGATATCATTGGTGACAATATCGCTCCAGGACCTGCGCACGGTCTCGTCAACCGTGCGCCTCAGCTGGTCGAGCTGCATCTTGCTCTCGGTTACCTTCTCACCCAGCTGGCGCCGCCGGTTGGTATCGATCGTTCCGTTGAACAGGTTCCACGACATGGTCATGCGCACCGCAAATTCATTGTTGCGGCCTGGTGTTCCATCCAGATCTTCACCGACCGAAGCCAACCCCTCAACGCCCAGGCTCGGCAGGAAAGGCGATTGCGACTTGTCGTAGTCAGCCGTCGCGGCATCGACATCCGCCGAACCGGCCTTCAACGACGGATGATTGTTGCGCGCTGTCGCTATCGCACTGGCCTGCGACTTGGGCAGGGATCTTGGATAACGCGGAGCCTTGAGGGCGGGCGGCGCGATGCCGATCACGCTCTGAAACCGCGCATTCGCCGCACCCAGTTCCCGCAACACGTCCGCACGCACGGCACGAGCGGCGGCGACACGCTCCTCCGCCTGTCTGAGTTCACTCTCGGTCGCCGACCCGCCCTGAACCTTGGTGCGCACGACGCCAAGCAGACGGATATGTTCGCGGATATTGTCATCGGCAGCGCGCAGGATGCGGTGGTGACGGAAAACGTCCAGAAAGGACTCGGTGGCGTCAAGCCCGATCAACTCCGCGCGCTCCATCACGCGGGCAGCCGAACCATCAATGCGCGCAGATTGCCGATAGATCTCGTTCGCACGCGCAAAGCCGTCGAAAAAGACCTGCCGGCCGATCAGCGTTGCCTCACGCGCGTTACGCCATTCCCGGTTGTTGGTAACATCAAGGGAATTGGGACGATCAATGTATTGAGCGCCGAGCGAAGCTTCCAGGTCGAGCGTGGGCAGGTAGGCCCCGAGCGCCTGGTCATATTCGGAATCGACAGAACGGCGGTTGGCGGCAGCCGCCAGGACCTGGGGATTTGTGGTCACCGCCCTTGCAATGGCTTCATCCAGAGTGAGTGCGTGCGCACTAGGGGCGAACAAGCTTGCGAGCACCAGCGACAGGATAGCTGCGCGAACTTCAGTAGAACTGGCCTTGGACCGGAGCCTAAAAGCGAAGCATGTCCATCTGGCTACAATTTTTAATTGCAAAAATGAATACATACTACCAATCTAAAAGATGCGCTGATATTGCTAACCAGGCACTTTCCCCACTTTAAAAATTTACATTGCGGTATGTATGCGGGCGACTATGCTCCGCGCTCGTAATTCGTCCAACCCACACAATAACCATAGCGCAGTTTATTTGGACACAGCAAAGACTTTTTGTTAAAAAGTGTTGAACATAAATTAAACGTTTTGTCGTCCGTTCTCACCCTTTTGTTAATCCTGTTTGGTGAGTTTGTTAATCCTGTTTGGTGAGCATGTGCCGTGGCTAACGTTTCGAGCGCCGGAAATACATCTACGGAAGCTGGAAATAGTGCGGCTTTCAGTGCCGCGGAAGACTTCCATGCAACTGCAGATGCAGCGCTTCTGCTTCGCGGCAGTTACGTGAGGCAAGGTTCTGATCTTGTCGTTCAGCATCCCGATCACGGCAAGCTGACGATACTCGATTACTTCTCTCAAGAACATTTGCCTGGCCTTGAAACCGCTGATCGCGCGCTCTTGAAGGGAGACGCCGCAGGCCGATTCGCTGGGCCGCTGGCACTGGGACGATACGCACGGGCCGGGGCCACAGGTGCAGCAAAGCCGATCGGAAATGTGCAGGCCGCGAAGGATTCGGCAACTGCATTCAGGACAACGCCCGAATTCGCCGCCGCCGAAGGACAATTGCAGGTGGCCGATAGCGCCCACGGTCCCGCGCTTCGGAATACTGCGCGCCCTTCAAATGTTCTGCAGCAACCGTTCGACGACAGCTCGGTGCCTCCGGAAGTCCGCAGGGCGTCCTTGCCGACCCATTCCGAGATTCGATGAAGCGCTTCGTCCGTAAACTGAATTCCGTTTTCGGGGTGGCCCGCCTGTCGGCATTTCTTTTGATTCTCATTTTGCTCGGCATACGTCTTGTCGACCCGTTTATTGTTGAACTGGTCCGCCTCAAGACCTTCGACTTTTACCAGGTGCTCAAGCCGCGCGTGTACGAAGACGTTCCGGTGACGATCGTCGACATCGACGAAAAGAGCCTGTCGGAGCTTGGACAATGGCCCTGGGCACGCTCAACCCTTGCCGACATCCTGAACAACATCGGGCAGGCAGGCGGGATCGCGGTCGCATTCGATGTTGTGTTCGCGGAACCTGACCGCCTTTCGCCCCATCAATACGGCAAGACCATTCGCGGACTGAGCGAAACAGCGTTGGAGGAGCTTGCTGCATTGCCTTCAACCGACAAGACCTTGAGCGATGCCATGCGGCGGATGCGCGTGGTCCTCGGCCAGGCCGGCGGTATCGGCTTCATAACACCTGACCGGTCGGAACAGACGCAAACCCCGGTCGCTCTGATTGGGCCAGATCCCACGGCGTTCATGTTCAAATACCCGAGACTCCTCAGAAACATCCCAGTTCTTGAAGACGCCGCAATCGGTAAGGGATTGTTTTCCATCTATCCTGATCCGGATGGCATCGTACGCCGGGCGGCGCTGACAGCGGTCGTCGACGGCAAAATTCATCCCGCGCTCAGCGTGGAACTTCTGCGCGTTGCGACCGGGCAAAACGCCTTTGCAGTCAAGAGCGACGAAGCAGGCATCAGCTCGGTCGTGGTTGGCGGCGTCGAGGTACCCACCGACAGGAACGGCAGGATCTGGGTTCACTACACCCCATCCAATCCGACCCGCTTCGTGTCCGCTGCCGACATTGCAAGTGGAACATTCGATGCCTCCAAGATCCAGAACCACCTCGTTCTTTTCGGCACCTCGGCAACCGGTTTGCTGGACCTGAAGGCAACCCCCGTCAACCCGGCCATGCCCGGTGTCGAAGTCCATGCGCAGATCCTGGAAAACATACTCAGTCAGTCCTTCCTGACGCGGCCGAACTATGCGCTTGGCGCGGAACTCGTCGCGACCACGGTGCTGTCACTGCTGACACTGCTGCTCGTCCCGGTTCTCGGGGCCGTGCCGGTCCTGGTGTTCGGTTTTGTGCTGGCGGCAAGCTGGGCGGCAGGCAGCTGGTACTTCTTTGCCAATGACCAACTGCTTATCGACGCGGGATACCCGCTGTTTGCGAGCCTCAGCGTCTACCTTCTGCTCGTCTTCATCAATTATCGCAGAGAGGAGATCCAACGGCAGGAAATCAGGTCGGCGTTTTCGCAGTATCTCGCCCCGGACTATGTCGAGCAGATCGCACGAAACCCGGAAAACCTGACGCTGGGTGGTGCGCGGCGGCGGACGACGGTGCTGTTTTCCGATGTGCGCAACTTCACCAGAATTTCCGAGAGCTTCGCGCAGAATCCCCAGGGCCTGACCAGTCTGATGAACCGCTTTCTGACACCTCTTTCCAACGGCATCATGGAAAAGCGCGGAACCATCGACAAATACATGGGCGATGCGATCATGGCATTCTGGAACGCCCCCCTGGATGACGACAGTCAGGAAATCCATGCTTGCGAGGCCGCGCTGGTCATGGTCAAGCGCATGCGGGCTCTCAACGAAGAACGCATGCTGGAAGCGCAATCAGGCGGACACGAATTCTTCCCGCTCAACATCGGTGTCGGCATCAACACCGGTGACTGCGTTGTCGGCAACATGGGCTCCGAGTTTCGTTTCGACTACTCGGTGCTGGGAGATTCCGTCAATCTCGCTTCGAGACTTGAGGGTCAGACCAAGACCTATGGTGTCACGATCCTGATCGGCAACACGACGGCAGAGCGGGTCAGCGGCTTGTTCGCAATGGTTGAAGCCGATCTTATCAGGGTCAAGGGGAAGCAGGAACCGGAGCGCATCTTCTGTCTTATGGGCGATGTCGACCTTGCACTGAACCGGTCTTTCGCGGACGCCAAGGCGGTCTACGAAGACATGTTGCGTCACTACCGCAATCAGGACTGGGACGCAGCGCTGGCCCATTGCGTGGACATTTCCAGTACCGAGACCGGTGAGTTGGCGCACCTCGCCGCGACCTTCCGGCTGAGAATTGAAAATTTCAGGAAAACGCCGCCCCCGGCGGACTGGGACGGCGTTTATGTTGCCGAAAGCAAATGACGTTGAGCTGTGTGCTCAGGCGTTTTTCACGTTCTGCGTCTGGGTACCGAGCTTTGCGATGCCAAGGCGCATGACCTCACCGCCCTTCAGATAGACAGGCGGCTTTTGTCCCATGCCGACACCCGGAGGCGTTCCAGTCGAGATGACGTCACCAGGCTGCAGGCTCATGAAGCGGCTACAGTAGCTGATCAGGTGGGGAACCTTGTAGACCATGGTTGAGGTGGAGCCGTTCTGATAGCGGTGCCCATCGACCTCGAGCCACATGGCGAGCTGATCGAAATCCCCGACTTCATCCGGTGTCACGAGCCAGGGCCCGAGCGGTCCGAACGTGTCGCTGCCCTTGCCCTTGTCCCAGGTTCCTGCCCGGTTCAGCTGAAAGTCGCGCTCCGAAACATCGTTGATGACACAGAAACCGGCGACATGCGCCAGCGCATCCGCTTCCTCGATGTATTTGCCTCCCTTGCCGATCACCACACCGAGTTCGACTTCCCAATCCGTTTTCTCCGAACCGCGCGGGATATGGACATCATCGTCCGGACCGACAATCGCGGATGTCCATTTTCCGAAAACCACGGGTTCGGGCGGCACATCCAGCCCGGATTCGGCAGCATGATCAGCATAGTTCAGGCCGATGCAGATGAACTTGCCGACATTGCCGACGCACGGTCCCAGCCTGAGGTCCTGCTGCGGTTGGCCCGGAACAACGGGAAGGCTGCTCGCATCCAGGCTCTGAAGCTGCGCCACTTTTTCCG